>DATHOD010000211.1:0-17244 GCA_035485295.1 Bacteroidia bacterium | reverse complement strand
GAAAGTCTTTGAATTGCCATAGATAAAGGGTTTTTGTTGATGTTTATTATTATATCGTCTCCGTTCTTGTAAGCTCCTTCTTCCACCTTTTCCTTAACTGAAAAGGGGTATTTCTTTGCGGGTATATTTCGTTTGCTTACTTCCGTGCTGGTAACCTCGTCGTCGAGGCAGTAAATAAGAGTGTCGTGCTCTGTTTGGTTCTGAACAACCCTAAACTTGGAGTCCACATAGTTCTCCATTTTGTACTCATACCTGTCTAAGTGATCAGGCGTAATGTTGAGCAGTACAGCTATATCAGCTTTGAATTTGTACATATTATCTAACTGAAAGCTGCTCAACTCCAGAACATAATAATCGAAATTCTCTGTTGCTACCTGGTAAGCAAAACTCTTGCCCACATTGCCTGCCAAGCCTACATTCAGTCCTGCATTTTTGAATATATGATAGGTAAGCATGGTAGTTGTCGTCTTTCCATTGCTACCTGTAATGCATACCATTTTAGCATTGGTGTAGCGTGCTGCAAATTCAATTTCCGATATTACAGGAATACCTTTTTCTTTCAATTTTTTTATTAAGGCTGCATTCTCAGGTATACCGGGACTCTTTATAACTTCACTCGCCTGCAATATTTTATCTTCCGAATGCATCTCTTGTTCAAATGGAATATTCTCCTGCTTCAGCACGTCCAGGTATTTGTCTTTTATCTTGCCCTTGTCAGATAACCACACATCCATACCCTTGCGCTGAGCAAGAATAGCCGCACCCACGCCGCTTTCGCCGCCGCCTAATACTGCTATTTTTATCTTACTCTCCATCTGTTATCTTAACTTCAGGGTTACTATGGTTATCAATGCCAGCATTATTCCTATGATCCAGAAACGTGATACTATTTTTGCCTCGTGCACATTTTTCTTTTGGAAATGGTGGTGCAGTGGAGCCATTAAGAATATCCGCCTTCCCTCTCCATATTTCTTTTTGGTGTATTTGAAATAGCTTACCTGTAATACCACCGATAGGTTCTCAATAAGGAATATGCCGCAGAGTATTGGTAGAAGAAGTTCTTTGCGTATAGCAATTGCAAACACTGCTATGATTCCACCTAAAGCGAGACTGCCTGTATCGCCCATAAATACCTGAGCGGGAAAAGAGTTATACCAAAGGAAGCCCACACATGCCCCCACAAATGCACTCATAAATACAACTAATTCTCCGGCGTTAGGTATATATAGAATATGCAAGTAACCCGCGAAGAATGTATTACCTGATACGTATGCCAATATCATCAGCGTAGCGCCAATTATACTTGATGTTCCTGTAGCTAATCCATCAATACCGTCAGTAATATTTGCTCCGTTTGATACGGCTGTAATTATTAGAATAATGATTGGAATAAATATTATCCATGCCAGTTTCCTGGAATGCGTTCCCATGAAAGAAGTCAACCATGTATAATCAAACTGGTTATCCTTTACAAATGGCAATGTTGTTTTCAGCGACTTAGTTTCTTCTTTGGCAAATTTTGGCAGTTCTGTAATTCCGGCATCCTGCCCGGTAATCATAGCAGTCTCTTCTGTCTTTACAATTTGCTCACGTATTATAACATGCTGGTTAAAATACATGGTACAAGCAACAATTATTCCTAAGCCAACCTGTCCAATAATCTTAAGATTGCCACTTAACCCTTTCTTATCCTTCTTGAATACTTTTATATAATCATCTATAAAACCAACTGTGCCCAACCATATAGTAGTAATAAGCATTAACACTATATATACGTTATCTAACTTGGCAAACAGCAGTGTTGGAATAACTATTGCCGCAAGTATGATAAGGCCACCCATAGTTGGTGTTCCTTCTTTTTCTTTTTGGCCATGTAATCCTAAATCGCGAACAGTTTCACCTACCTGCTTCCTTCTTAACATGGTAATTAGCCTTTTACCAAATACTGCTGATATTATAAGAGAGACTATTATAGCCAAGGCCGCGCGGAACGTAATGTAGTTGAATACATTCGCGCCCGGCATCTTATAGGTTTCCCTCAAATAATGAAACAAATAGTAGAACATTAGCTTTGAAATAGGTTAAGTGTTTCACATAATATCTCCATATCGTCAAAAGGATATTTCACCCCTTTTATTTCCTGATACTTTTCATGGCCCTTGCCAGCAAGCAAGATGATATCGCCTTTCTGCGCCATCTGGCAAGCCACTTTAATCGCCTCTTTCCTGTCAGTAATTGAAATGGTCTTCTTCCTGTAAACCGGATTAATTCCTTTTTCCATTTCATGAATTATCTCAGCAGGTTCCTCTGAACGCGGGTTATCGGAAGTAAGAATTACCTTATCGCTTTTTTCACAAGCAATACCAGCCATTACCGGGCGCTTGGTTTTATCCCTATCGCCACCACAACCTACTACAGTAATTATCTTTTCGTTTGCTCCACGCACTTCATGCAAGGTTGAAAGCACGTTATCCAGTGCGTCAGGTGTATGTGCATAATCCACAATACCGGTAGTACCATTAGGTGCTTTTGTATATTGGAAGCGTCCTTCAACCGGATCAAGCGCGCTCAACACTCTTAGCACATCCTCCCTATTCTCATCTAATAATATGGCAGTGGCATAAATACCCAATGCGTTATATGCATTGAATGCACCAATTAACTTTGTCCATGTCTCTCTTCCATCTATCATCAATACAAGACCCGATAGAGTGTTCTCCATTATCTTGCACTTATAGTCCGCTACATTTTTCAGTGCAAATGTTCTCTTCTTTGCCTTGGTATTCTGGAGCATTACCATTCCATGGGAATCATCTTTATTCACCAATGCAAATGCGGTAGAAGGCAGATCATCAAAGAATTTCTTCTTAGCTTTTATATACGCATCAAATGTTTTATGAAAGTCGAGATGGTCGTGAGTTATATTAGTAAACACTCCACCAACAAAACTTATTCCTGCAACCCTATTTTGGACAATTGCATGAGAACTTACTTCCATAAAGCAATGTGTGCAACCTTCTGCAACCATTTCGCTAAGTACCTGGTTAAGAGCAATTGCATCAGGTGTAGTATGTGTTGCAGGATATTCCTTGTCATTTATCTGGTTGCGAACAGTAGATAGTAATCCAACTTTATATCCTAATCCTCTAAATAGTTTGAACAATAATGTTGCTGTTGTAGTCTTACCATTCGTTCCGGTAATTCCAACAAGCTTCATTTTGGCAGAAGGATGTTCATAGAAATTACCGGCGATAATTGCAAGCGCCTCAGCAGAATCCTTAACTCTTATATATGTAATTCCCTTTTTCTTCTTCTCCGGCATCTCTTCGCAAACAATTGCGGCAGCGCCCTTTTCAATTACCTGATCAATGAATTTATGCCCATCGGTCACAGTACCACGAACTGCTATAAACAAGCTGCCATCGCTCACTTTACGTGAGTCGAATTGAACCGCTGACACAGGTATATCAGTAGGGCCGTCAACCTCTACTAATGATACTTTATATAATATGTCTCTCAGCGTTTTCATTTATGACAACAACAGTGTTATTCTTTCTCCTTTATTAAATTTTGTTCCGGCAGGAATAGATTGCTCAGATACTGCTCCCCTACCTTTAATACTGACTTTTATGTGATTATTTTCCAACAGGTATATGGCATCCTGTGCATTCATGCCATGCAGCTCAGGTATAATTCCTTCGCTCAATAGTTTCTGCACATTATCAGATGATATATGTACAGTAGAATCCTGTACATCTGAAACTACCCATCCTGTTTTAGCACTTGACTGGTAAGGCACACCAAGGCTTTGCAATACATTATAAGTGTCTTTCGAAATACCATTCTTTACAACAGGGTCTTTATGCCTGCTATGGTTTGCAGGGTCATTCACTGCAGGATCAATTGCTATGCTGCTTGCGTAAACTTTATCAGCAATTTCTTTGAAAATAGGGCCAGCAGTTACGTTACCATAATACCCATCGGTACTAGGTGAGTTCATTATTACTATGCAGGAATACTCAGGATTATTTGCAGGGAAGTATCCTACGAATGATGCCTGGTAGCTTGTCTTATTGTATTTACCTTTTACTGCAATATGAGCTGTACCCGTTTTACCTGCAATAGAATAAACTGTATTGTTTAAGTTCTTTGCAGTGCCACGCAATACAACACCTTCAAGCATTTTCTTCAATTTTTTAATAGTAGTTGAAGAACATATTGCCGGATTAATAACTTGAGTCTCATATGTCTTAACCACTTTGCCATTCCTTGTCATAGCATCCACGAATTGTGGTTTTACCATTACGCCATTATTGGCAACTGCATTATAAACTGAGAGGGTTTGCAGCGGGGTAACTGTAACACCATAACCAATAGCTAATGATGGAAGACTCACCCCACTCCATTCCCTATCCATTGGGTTAGGCATTTTTGGAGTTCCTTCACCTGGTATGCTTAAATGAAGCGGAAGGTTCAAACCAAGGCGGCAAAGGCCATCTACAAACTTCTTAGGCTGGTTATCATAGTACTTATATATAATCTTCGAAATGCCAACGTTCGATGAAATTTCAAATGCATGCTGTACTGTAACCCATCCGGTTTCGTCATGTTCAGCATCGTGAATTGTTACATTATAATATTGATGCGAACCATTTTCCAAATTCACGCTATCAGTATTATTTACGTAGCCATCTTCCATGGCAACAATAAGAGAAGAGAGTTTGAAGGTTGAGCCCGGCTCTGCAGCTTCACCCAATGCATAGTTGTAAGCCTCTTCGTAAGTATCTCCTGAATCCTTTCTTGCCAGATTAGCAATGGCAAGTACACGCCCAGTCTTTACTTCCATTAATACTACACAACCATGGTCAGCATGGTGTTTCAGTAATTGTTCGTGTAATGAATTTTCAGCAACATCCTGGTAATTGACATTAATAGTAGATACCACATCATCACCATTTTGTGGTTGCACATCGTCATCGTTATTAAGAGGAACCCATACACCGCCTGCAATTTTTTCCATCAGAACACGGCCGCTGTCGCCACGGAGATATTCATCAAATGCTCCCTCCAGTCCAACGGGCTTTACATTTTCCCTTGCATATCCAATAGTCCGTTCAGCCAAGTCACGGAAAGGCAATTCTCGCTTATTATTTTGGCTTACAATAAGACCGCCCTTAAATTTACCAAGACGATATAATGGAAAGTGCTTTACTTTTTGCAGTTCGTCATAAGAAGCGCTTTTGTGTACAAGAACATATCTTTCGCCGGCTTCTCTTGCACTTTTCAGCATTTTATAATATCCGTCAGCCGATTTGTCTTTGAATAACTGTGCGAAACAAATACTGAGTGAATCCACGTTGGCATTAAAGACATCGTTGGTCAGGTAATCAGTATTCACGTCCATTGCAATATCATAGTATGGCAATGAGGTTGCCAATAAATACCCGTCGGCGGCATATATATTGCCCCGCATAGCTTCAATCGTTCTATAAGTGGTTGTCAGGTTAGCCTCTTCGTGCTTCCATTTGTTACCCTGAACAAACTGTATCATTAAAACCCTTACGATAATTACGATGCCGAGGACACACATGAACGCGTATAATAAATACGTACGCACAAGTATGCTCTTTCTCAGTTCCATCTACGGTCGTGTGGTTTTGTTATTAATTATTATTTTATTAGGGGGAATCACCGATTCCTTTAATCCCATTACGGCGGTAGCTTTCGCCACTTCCGATTCTTTGCTCAGGTACATTAGCTTAGCCTGCGCAATCTGAAACTGTGTATTTAAATCTTTTATTTGTGTAGTAAGTGTATCAAGCTGCCTGTCCTTCGATTGTGCGAAATAGCCATTAGCTATATAAAGCAGACCAAGGAACGCAACATAGAAAAGGAATGGCAAATGCTTCAATGTTTTATCAGTAATGAGGAACCTGCCACTCACCACTGACGAAACCGTGCGTCCAACCGCATTGCCTTTCTGTTTCTTAGGCTCATCATTTTTGATAACCTTCAACACAGGCTCTTGTGGCTGCTCTTGCGGAATTTCTATTTTAAGCTGGTTCTTCATTATTATATCTTCTCTGCAATTCTAAGTTTAGCGCTGCGTGCTCTACTGTTCTCGTTTATCTCTTCCTCCGTAGGCACTAAGGGCTTCTTTACAATCGGTTCAAATGGGCGTATATCATGTCCGTAAATATTTTTCTCAGGTATTCCTTCAAAATTTCCTGTCCTCATATAATCCTTTACTATCCTGTCTTCTAGCGAATGGTATGATATAACTACAAGCCTTCCACCTTTCTTTAATACCTGGTCGCTTTGTCTTAGCAGATCTTTAAGCGCATCTAATTCCTCGTTTAATTCAATTCGCAGTGACTGGAAAACTTTAGCCAGATATTTATGTCCGCCAGGTTCAGGAGTGCAACTCTTTATTGCTTCTATCAAATCACCCGTTGTGCGTATATGCTTAGCACCTCTATATTTTTCTATTGTACTGGCAAGTTTGCCAGCATTAGTGATCTCGCCATAAACCGAGAACATTTTTTGAAGTCGCGCAGCAGAATACGTATTAACTATGTCGGCTGCTGTACGTGTTATCTCACTATTCATTCGCATGTCGAGAGGGGCGTCGAACCTGGTGGAGAAGCCGCGTTCCGGTGTATCTATCTGGTGAGAAGAAATACCCAGATCTGCCAGTATGCCGTCCACTTCGGTAATACCATTTGCATTTAACTGCTCCCTCATGTAACGAAAGTTCGCGTGTATAACATTTAGCTTAGTATTCTTTTCTAAATTTTGTATTGCGTCTTTATCCTGATCAAAGGCTATAAGTTTCCCATGTTTTAGTTTCTCAAGTATTGCAGCAGCGTGTCCTCCTCCTCCCAGTGTAGCGTCGACATATACTCCCCCATCCCTGATGTTCAATCCTTTCAAGCTTTCTTCCAACATCACAGGCTTATGATACATTTCCTTTTTCGTTATTCGGCACTTTGCCCATTACTTCTTCCGCCAGCGATGCAAAATCATCAGCCCCTTGCTTCATGTACTTATCGTATTCTTTCTTCGACCATATTTCTATCCTGTTTGAAAACCCAAACAGTATCGCCTCTTTATCAATTCCTGCAAATGCCATAAGCGGTTTAGGCAACAGTATACGCCCTGATGCATCCAGTTCCACTTCCGTAGCACCCGCATTAAATCTTCTTACAAACTCTCTGTCTTTTTGCTTGTATAGGTTGAGCTGGTTGAAACTCGCCGTTTCCTTATCCCACTCCTTGCGTGGCCACAAGTTCAATTGTTTATCAAGCCCGCGGTTTACCACAAAATCCTTGTGTTCCTTTTTCGGCAGCTGTTTCTTCAGGCCCATAGGGAGCATGAGACGACACTTGTCATCTAACCTGCATTCGAATTCACCTATGAGAGCTGCCACTTTTGGTTCGTTTTATTGAGGTGTAAAGGTAATCAAAAAATTCCCACATTTTACCACTTTCTCCCACTTTGTTGAAAACTTTAATTCCTTGTTCCATTTTCCATGTAATAGAATGTTTTTGAATCATGCTTTACGAAAGGGATTGAGGCAAAGTGGGAGTGGAAAAAGGTTATTAACTTTTACAGTGGGAGAAGAGAAAATAAATTGAATTACTCCTTCAGGAATGAAAAATTTGGCAGGAAAACAATTTACTATCTTTGCTCAAGGCAATCAACCTTATTCTTAGAAAAAGGAAAAGACTGTGGATAAAAAACTTGTAAATGTGGATGAGTTACTTCGCACCAAAGCCGCGAAGTTTTACAAGTTCATTCCCCGCTTCCTCATCAACTACATTAAGCGCACAATTCACGAGGATGACCTGAACAGAATACTTGAAGATTATAAAGACTTGAAGGGTATAGCTTTTGCCAAGGCAGCCTTAGATGATATGGGTGTTCAAGTACTGGCAGAAGGCCTTGAAAATATACCCAAAGAAGGTGGAATAATATTTGCTGCAAACCATCCCCTGGGCGGGCTTGACGGTATGGCTGTTATAATTTCCATTGGTAAAGTACGGAGCGATATAAAGTACTTTGTAAATGAATTACTACTCGCAATAAAACCGCTCGATAATATTCTTGTTCCTGTAAATATTAATGGTAATAGTACTAGGCAAATGCTCGAGCTTGTAGAACAGGTATTTCGTTCCGATTATGCTATACCAATTTTCCCTGCCGGTTTAGTATCGAGGCGCCAACCAGATAAGAGTATAAAAGACCTGCGCTGGAAGAAAAGTTTTATAACCCAGGCCAAGCATTTTAAAAAAGATATAATTCCTATATGGGTGGAAGGAAGAAATTCAAATTTCTTTTACCGCTTTGCTATGTGGCGCAAGAAACTTGGCATTAAAGTAAATATTGAAATGTTTTTTCTCCCGAATGAAATGTTTGCACAAAAAAACAAGCGCATAGTAGTGCATTTTGGAAAACCCGTTTCTTTCACTACCTTTATGGAGTCACGTAACGATGCTCAATGGGCCACAAAGTTCCAGGATGCATTGTATCAAAAGAAAGAATTAGTCGTAAAAGAAGAATTATTCACTCCCGCAGCTAAAATATAAGTAGAGATATGGCTATAATGCAACCCATAATACCACCCGTACCCAAAGATGTTCTTGCATCGGAACTTACACGCGACAAGTTTGTGCGCCACACCAATTATGGTAAGAACGAAATATATATTGCTACATACCACAATGCACCCAATGTTGTAAAAGAGATTGGCAGACTGCGTGAACTTACATTCCGTTATGCAGGGGGTGGCACAGGTAAACCTTATGATCTGGATGAGTTTGATACTTGCGAAGTACCATATAAGCAGCTGATTGTGTGGAGCCCTGAAGATAAAGCCATAGTTGGCTCTTATCGCTTTATACGGTGTAAGGATGCTATGCTGAAAAACGATATTCTGCAACTTGCTACCGTGGAATTGTTTGAATTCAGTAATAAATTCATGAAGGATTATTTTCCACATACTATTGAATTAGGAAGATCATTTGTACAACCTGACTATCAACCATCATCAGCTAACCGTAAGGGCTTGTTCTCGTTAGATAATTTATGGGACGGATTAGGGGCATTGGTTGTAGACAATCCTGATATAAAATATTTCTTCGGGAAGGTAACCATGTACCGTCAGTTTCACTTAAGAGCAAGAGACATGATACTTTATTTTATGAAGCATTATTTCCCTGATAAGGAAAACCTGGTTATCCCCGTTGAGTCTTTGCCATTACTGCATAATATGCGCAGGTTATCTTTAAGGCTAAAGGACAAAGACTATAAGGATGGGCATACAATATTGAACCACGAAGTGCGTGCCATGGGAGAAAATATTCCTCCGCTTATAAACTCATATATGAACCTTTCTTCCAGCATGAAGACGTTTGGCACCTGCCTGAATCCTGAGTTTGGAGGGGTAGAAGAAACGGGTATTCTGGTAACCATTGCTGATATATACCCAAGCAAAAAAGAAAGACATATTGATTCTTACCTGAAGCAAAAGCAAAAACATCATTTGTCACAGGCATAAGCTTCTTTATAGAAAGCATGGTTATGTGCCTAAAAATCGCTAAGTTTGTATAAGGTGTGCCCTGAATATAGGCATTCCCACTGCTTTATATGAGGAGAATCGGAGCTATATTTTTATTCTTATTAACAGGTAGTATTGTTATAATTTCCTGTAAAAAGAATCCAACATGGGATACTAATATCCTTGCTCCTATTATTAATGCCTCCATGTCGGTAAATGACCTGGTTAAAGGCACTTCCGTTAAAACAAACCCGGATAGTTCAGTTACTATAGTATTCAGTGATTCGCTTTATACCCTGAATATGGATAGCCTTCTTAAAATACCTGATACTAGTATTTCAAATGGCCTTGTAATGCCATTAACTACTACTATCAACCCAGGTTCTACAATATATCCCACTCAAACCACTAATACAAACTATGGTGTTAGCAGTGTTCAATTAAAGGAGGCTATAATACAATCTGGTTTTGTAAAAATTGAGGCAATGAGTACGGTACCAGGAAAGACTGATTTTACCTATAGCGTTCCAGGTGCAACTCTTGCAGGAAACCCATTAAACATAAGTATTCAAGTACCAGCCGGAACGGGATCAAACCCGGGAGATACTATTATAATCCGCCAACTCAATAATTATAAGATTGATTTCACAGGCCCATCTCATAATAGTTACAATCTTTTAAGCACAACTATTTCAGGTATTCTCGATCCAAGTGATAATCCAACAGTTGTTAATGCAGGTGATAGTATTCACATTAAAACAACTTTCTATAGTATTATACCTTATTATGGGCAGGGCTATTTTGGAGAAATCACTAAGTCAGTTGGACCAAGCACTTCAGCATTCTCCTTGTTCAACAAGTTTACTTCCGGCACATTAAGCTTACAAGATATTGCGGTAACGTTTACCCTAGAAAATGGCTTGGGTGTAGATGCCAGAGCAACCATTTCGCAATTAACTTCTATTAATCCGCGAACAGGACCTCCTGTATCACTTCTTGATGCAACACTTATAAATAGGGCTATTGATATTAATGCGGCTACCCAAACATATAATCCCGCTTCTCCTGTTACTCCAACCATTCAAACATTTAGTATTGTTCCGGCAAGTTCCAATATCCTTAACTGGATAGATAACCTGCCAACGAGTATTGGATATGGGCTTCAGATAACTACCAATCCATTAGGCAATGTATCTGGCTCAAACAATTTTGCCTTTAATGGTTATGGTATTAAAGCCTTCTTTAATATTTCAGTTCCACTTGCACTGGTTGCAAATAATCTTACACTGGCCGACACTGTGCAAGTAAGCTTTGGTAATACAGCCAACTTAAAACAGCTAAAGAGTGGAACATTTACAATGTATGCTACCAATGGTTTTCCATTTAGTGCAGGTATGCAAATTTATTTGCTAGATAATACAACCCATGCTATTGTAGATTCACTTATAAATCCGGCACAAAGTATTGCAGCGGGCACAACAAATTCAAATGGAATTGTAATATCTCCTCAAAATTCTACATTAACCATACCATTAGATGCATATCATACACAATTACTCTTCAATACAAAGACCATTGTAATAATGCCAAGGTTCAATATGAACTGCCCTACTTGCATACCGCCTTATGGTAAGATATACGACTATAATCACCTTACTATAAAGCTTGTTGGGAATTTTGATTATCAAGTGAAAGGCTAATCTTAAAATTGTATTGTGAAGCGGAGAATATTACTTGTATTAAGCATTTTAGGAATAGCCTTATACCCTCATATTAGTCTTGCCCAGTGGGAAGACCCCATGGTTAATGATACTGCAGGTGGTAAACATACAGCCGGTATATATGGAATGGCTGACATTTGTTCCAATAGTATTACAAACTTGTTTGCGGTAAACTTTGCATTGGGAAATTACCTTGATAATAATTTGAAGGATGGAGTTTCATCGAGGCTCCAAAACGATAATAGGCTCGGTTATATATTGAATTACGGAGCGTACGTTGTTTGGCATAACGACACCATACAAAAGAAACGTGTTTTTAATTTCTTTTTTGCTCTTCGGCATAAAAGCTATATAAATGTAGATTTTAGCCCTGATGTTTTCAAGGTTGCTTTTTATGGAAATGCAATGTATGCCGGGAAAAATGCAAACTTTTCGGGCTTTTCTTTTAATAGCCTTAGCTACCAGCAGGCTGAAGTGGGACTTGTATGTACTAATTTTGGGGGCCATGCACAACTGGGTATAGGTTTATCCTTTCTTGCAGGTCAGAAATTATTAACTATTGATGCGCCAAGCGCTTCACTATACACTGAGCAAACAGGACAGTACCTCCTTTTCAATTCTAATGCACAACTACATGAAAGTGATACTTCAGCGACACAGCAACCTATTAATGGGTTTGGTGCCTCTGTCGATCTGTTTTTTAAGGCACCTTATAAAATAGGAAAGAAAACGGGAACAATATCTGTAAGCGTTTCCGATCTTGGATTCATGTATTGGAACAACAAGTCGATTTCTTATCAAAAAGACACTTCTTACGATTACAGTGGAATAACAATCAATAGTATAACCGACCTTCAGAATGCAGCTTTCAATTCTCTGAAGAAAGACAGTTTACAAAATAAATATCTACCTTTTCAGAAGGAGACATATTATTCTCCATTACCTGCTACATTATCTATTAATTCTAATACTAATATGGGTAAGTGGCACCTGGAAGCTGGCTTTATGTATATGTTCAACGCTAATAACCTGGGCTATATATATGCACAATATGATAAACCCTTTTCTAAAGGATGGATGTGGGCATTACAACTAGGGTATGGTGGGTATGAAACTATTAACTCTGCTTTTACATTGACCAAACAAATTAAAAAAGCAGAACTGAAATTGGTAATAAATCATTTACAAGGGTTTGTATTACCTAATTATTTTGGTGGCGCAGGTATTTATGCAGAATATTCTCACTCTTTTTAAAATGGGGGTGCTGACCGTAAATAAAAAAGCCCCGCAAAATTGCGAGGCCTTTTTAATAAAGTCAGACAGATTACTTCTTGTCAGCAGCTTTCTTGTCGTCTTTCTTGTCCATTTTCTTGTCAGCTTTCTTGTCAGCTTTCTTGGTTTCTTTCTTGTCAGCTTTCTTGGTGTCAGCAGCTGGTTTTTCTTGAGCAAAAGCTACAGTTCCGAAAGCAAACAGAAGAGCAGCAACGATTGATAACTTTTTCATTTTATAATGATTTTGTTGGTTATATGTGGCGCAAAATTATAAAAAAATTGAAACAAACAAATATTTTAACTAAAATATTGCCCCTACTCTGCTTCTCAATGTTGATGTATTCTCCATTGAAAAGCCAGAATAATGTCAGTTTTTTTACCCCTTCTCCGGTTCTGAATAACAATAGGCTTATCCCCGTATTAGCTGCAGAAGGTACGTTATATGCAGGGTCCATGATAGGGTTAAATGTTCTTTGGTACAAAAACTATGCCCATTCTTCATTCCACCTCTTTAATGATAATAAGGAATGGCTGCAAATGGATAAACTGGGGCATATGTTAACTGCCTATACCATTAGCCGTATAACTTCTGCTGTATATGAATGGTCAGGTGTAAGTCACTCAAATTCAATAGGATATGGAACAGCCCTGGCTATGGCATACCAGAGCAATATTGAGATTTTTGACGGGTTTTCGAGCGCATGGGGCTTTTCTATAGGAGATATGTTAGCCAATACTGCCGGGGCAAGCTTATTTGCTGCACAGGCATCGGGGTGGAATGACCAAAAAGTAAGCATGAAAATATCATTTCACCGAACTGAATATAGCCAATACAGGCCCGATGAATTAGGAAGTACCGGACTGGAACAAACCCTTAAAGATTATAACGGGCAAACATATTGGTTTGCATTTGCTATTGCTTCATTTTTACCCAAAGGAAACAAAGTACCGCAATGGCTCTGCCTCGATTTTGGATATGGAGCTGAAGGTATGATTGGGGGTACTTCAAACCCACCGGTTTATACTGCAAATGGAGATGAATTATTCTTTGACCGCTACCGGCAATTTTACTGTTCACTTGATGTAGATTTAACAAGAATACAAACTAGTTCAGGCGCACTTAAGGCTTTTTTCGGAACAGTATCATTTATAAAAATTCCTATGCCTACGCTAGAATTTACACGAGGTAAATTTAAATTCCATCTCCTTTATTTTTAATGTGCTTACGGGCAATTATATCGTAAAACAAAATCCCTGCAAGGTAAAGGCCAGCCGTTATATAGAATATAGAAGCATAATCTACTCCCTCATCTCTTAGCTGCTTAAACATTATCACGCTTACATAATATCCGCCAGATGTTATTGCAGACATAAGTGCACTCACTATTTCCTGGTTCCTGCCTCCCACATAGCTCATAGATAATTCAGCTGTAAGCGGCCCAACCATATTCATAAGCGGGTTACGTAACAAATATGCGCCGATGGCAATTATTAAACCTATTGCGTACGTATTGTAATACTGTGTGGTAGCCAGAAGCACCAATGCAAAAACAGCCATAACCTGTATCCATGTAATGGCAGAACGCATACCCATAGTGCGCTTTATAAATGGTATAAATAATGTGCTTACCACTATTAATGCTGATGCAGCAGAATTCACCAATGCAAAAACCCCAGTAGACATGTTATGCACATGCGCAAAAAAGAGACCAATAAATGGTATGGCAAGCCCTGCTCCTATTGCAATAAGTATATTTGGAATCAATGCATACCATATTATTTTCCAATCAAAATCTTCAATCAAACTTATTCTTGTATTTCTAACCGGAGTGTATTCATGGTTCTTTATTTTCCATAGAAAATAAAGATTGATCATTCCTGCAAACCCGATAATTATCAATGCACGTTCTTCATTAAAAATATACGGATTCATTGTATTTAAAAAACCAATAATTAATCCGCTTATTACAGCACCCAAACTAACCTCGGCATATCGTAATGATATAGCACCGGTAATATGCTCCGCCCTTTCATTCCTAAGTATAAAGGGCAATATGGAGACACTAAAGCAAGCGGATGAAAAGCCAGTAAGAAACTGAGTTAAGCAAATCAACCACCCTATATGAAGCGCAATGGCCTTGATAGAAAGCAAAGTAAGTATTGGAGTACATATTCCTGTAGTAATAAAAAAGCCTTTTAGTTTTCTACCTTTTATAAAAAAGCCAAGTGGTATGGTTATTAATACAATAGCAAGAAAACGGTAAGAAACAAAACCTGCTACCTGTCCATCGGTATAGGACATTGTGTGCATATATAAAGGTAAAATATAAAGCAGAGCATTTGAAATAAGCTGAATGAAAAATTCGGCGCTTATAGCATATAAGACAGGCTTTTGTAAAGACGCATAATCCTTGCGGATGTTTATCATATTCCTAAGGTTCCGGCGATATAGTTAAGAATATTTTTCTCATCATCAGGCGCAAACCATTTTATATCCTTATCTTTTTTAAACCAGGTGAGTTGGCGCTTTGCATAGTGCCAGGTATTCGTTTTAATATTCTGTATCGTTGTATCCCAATCGCACTTCTTCTCTAGAAAGTCAAACAGCTCACTATATCCTACTGTTTTAAGCGCATTTAAATTCCTGTAAGGAAATAATTCTCTGCATTCCTCTAACCATCCCGCAGCTATCATTTCATCAACCCGTTTATCTATTCTCTCACGTAATATTTCCCTGTCAAGTTCCAAACCAATTTTCAAAAAAGAAAAACTTCTCTCTTTCCATTCTTTCTTCCTGAATTGTGAATAGGGCTTTCCCGTCTGGTGAAACACTTCTAATGCTCTAATAAGTCTGCGCGGATTGCTCTTGTCTACAGTTTCATAATAGACAGGATCTTTCTCCTTTAACTCTTGCTGAAGAGGAGCAATACCCTTTTGCTGCAATAGGTCTTCGTATCCTTTTCTTAATTCCAAATCTGCTTCAGGTAATTCATCAAACCCGTGGCATACTCCGTTTACAAATAAGCCTGATCCACCAACCATGATTATCTTTTCATGCTTCTGAAAAAGTTTATCGAGGCATGCTAATGCTTCCTTTTCGTATTTACCCACATTATATTCATCCTTTACTGAAAGGTTGTTAATGAAATGATGCGGTACTTTATTTAGTTCTGCACGCGAAGGTTTCGCTGTGCCTATTTCCATTTCTATATAGAATTGGCGTGAATCGGCTGAGACAATTTTGGTATTAAAATGCTGCGCCAGATTAATGGAAAGCGCCGTTTTACCAATAGCGGTAGGCCCTACAATTGCTATCAGTAAACGTTGGGACAAAATAAAATGAGATTAGATATCCTCTTCCTCGAAACCGCCTTCTTCTTCAAAACCTTCTGCTTCGCCTTCAGGTTCCGATACTTCACCATCCTCTTCGTGAGAATCGCTTGACTTAGCCTTTGCCACTATCTGTCCGTCAACTTCATCTTCTTCATGCGCTTCAAAATGCTCAGTAACATCAGATGTGCTGTGAACATAAGCATCATCTACCTCTATATGTGCATGGCCATCTTCTTCATCCTCTTCAACTACATCTACAGGGGTTGTAATCTTATATTGGGCAGGTGCAATACCAGTGCTTTTACTTATGCGTGGGTACTCTATGGGTGAATCGGGCAATATTTTAGATAGCTCAATGCATAATACCCAAAGTGCATTATCAGGGTCAAACTCATATATCATTTTCTGGTGTGGGTCTTCAACGTGGGCAGCCAGTTTAGTTTCATGCATCCATATAGCTTTCTGCAAGGCTCCTTTCTTATTGCGCAATAACTTTATCTCTTTCCCTTTACGCCATGTATCGTTGCTTATAAAAAATGAAGCTGGGTGCAGATCATCAAAATTGATCGCCCTTTGTATTATTTTGTGAAAATCTTCAAAGTTCTGGGTAGACTTTATTTCAATTTCACGGATAACACTTTCATCCTCTTCAAAAAATACCTTGAACCTATATACAGACATTGTTCCAGTTTTTTACAAAAATAGGAAATAGATGATTTTCTCCAACCTATTTTTTTAACCTCTGGGGTGATACCTTAAAATAGCATCTCTTAGATACTCCCTGTTAAGGTGAGTATATATTTCGGTAGTTGTTATGCTTTCGTGCCCCAGCATCTCTTGCACTGCCCTGAGGTCGGCACCACCCTCAACCAAATGGGTTGCAAATGAATGCCTAAAAGTATGTGGACTTATTTTTTTGTGAAGCCCTGCTTTCTCCTTTAATACCTGAATTACATGAAAAACCATTACCCTGGTCATTTTCCTTCCATTACGGTTTAAAAAGACAATATCCTCTGAATCCTTCTTTACAGGAATATGGCAGCGTACTTCTTTTATGTACCGCGTAATACATTTAGCGGCTGTCTTGCCCAATGGAACAATACGCTGCTTATTCCCCTTCCCTATCACACGCACGTATCCCTCGTCAAACGAAATATCTGATAGTTTTAGCCCGACAAGTTCTGAAACACGTAAGCCACAGGAATACAGTGTTTCAAGCATTGCTTTATTCCTTTCTCCACCTGACTTACTTAAATCAATGGCTTCAATAAGCATATCTATTTCTTCTACACTCAACACTTCCGGTAGTTTTTTAGGAAGCTTAGGCTGCTCAAGCAGTTCTGCAGGGCTTTGCTGTAT
>DATHOD010000210.1:0-16910 GCA_035485295.1 Bacteroidia bacterium | reverse complement strand
GGTTTGAATTAATTGCTGCGAGGTTTCAGGTGTTACCTTATTGCTTAGCAGTTTTTGCGAAATGGTTTCTTTTGAAAGGTCAGCCACCGGTATGGTGAACTTATCTCCCAGATATTTATTCAATGCGTTCAACAGCTCATCGTAAAAAGCTTCCTTGTTGCCCGATGCAATATATTTCTGCACCACTTTCAAACGCTTCTTAGCCATGCGTGTTGCTCCGCGCTGCTTTAATGCAATTACATCCTTATGCGATTCTACATACTGCCTGCGGAAGAATAAGAAACCTAAGAAACCCAAAATAGGTGTACCAATACCGATGCAAAACAACATAGAGTAGAGGAAGTAATCATCGCTAGGGTAAGCGGGCATGTGGCCTGTATGTATATAACGGATATCGGAACTGAGCACTTTTACATCTTCCTTGCTTACAGGAGTGCCATTATTGGTAACCACCGCTGCACTATTGTTATCGCCCTTGGCTACATCAATATTCATTTCTGGAATAGAAGATGTTTCGTAGGTCTTTTTAGCCGGGTTGAAATAGGTAAAATTGATAGCAGGTATTTTGTACTTGCCCTCGTGCCTTGGTATTAACAGGTAATTAAAGGTACGTGAACCCGATACTCCCGATGGACTTACTGTGATTTTGTCAGTTATTTTAGGATCGTAGTGGTCAACATCTGGCGGCAGGCTGAGCGGAATAGAATCGATAAGTTTTAATGCTCCTTCACCAGAAACCGTAAGGCTAAGGTTGATAGCATCGTTTGCTTTTACACTGGTTCTGTCCAACGAGCCTTTGATAGTGTAGTGTCCGATTGCTCCACTGAAAGGCTTATCGGAACTTGGTAAGGGTAAAATATTTATGGTTACAGGCTCGCTCTTTATTTCATACACAGCTTTTTTATAGGTGCCAAAAAACTGGTCGAACAGATTATTGGGGTCACCTTTTACTCTTTCCTGTACCACACACTGGGCGCTTACTTCACCAATCTTTAATTTACCGCTGCGCTGTGCGAATATTACATTCTGCTTAAGTGTGGCAACCTGGAATGTGGCGCCATTTACTACTTCGCGTGTGAAGCTTACCTGCCCTTTTTGTACAATATCTTGTGAGAAGAAACCATTGTAGTCGGGGAAGGTAATATCCTGGAAGCCCTGTAGGCCAAGACGTGTATATACTTTAACGGTTACCGGAATTCCTTCGCCCTGATATGCGGTTGATTTTTCAGGCACTACCCTGATGAATAGGTTTTGCTTTATCTGGCTGCTGGGGTCAGTTGTGGTTCCATTACCGGTTGTGGCTGTTTGCTGCTGCTGGTTACCATTTTGCGCTGTTGATTGCTGTGCACTTCCTTTTACAACAGTTATGGTAAGGCTGTTCGATGTAAGTGTTTTGCCACCGCTGATAGTAATAGTTGCAGGACCGATGGTGAATGTACCTTCCTGTTTGGGTGCAAGTATATACGATATAGAAACCGATTGAGACATGTTACCATTCACATATTCCATACTGGTGCTCTGGTTCGGCCCGGAATAAACATTGAAATTGCCAAATGAGGGAGCGCGGAATGCCGATGCATTGGTGTTGATAGTATAACTCACCTGGAACTGTTCGCCCATAGGAACGGTAGTCTGCGATGCAGAGGCGGTGAAGGATTGGGCATATAGCCCTGTGCATGCAACAATTGCAAACACAAATAATAGAGCCGATATGTATTTAATCCTTTTCACGTTTACCAGTTCTTTTCAATTGGGGCTTTTTGTCCTATGGCTTTTTTCTTTTGCAGATTCTTCTGCAGGTCTTTTTCATCTTTATTCAATGCATTAAGCATTCGCTGTGCATCTTCTTTCGAAATATTTTGTTTCTGGTCCTGTTGTTTTTGCTGATCTTTATTCTGGTCCTGCTTTTGATCTTGCTTTTGCTTCTGATCCTGTTTTTGGTCCTGCTTCTGCTGTTGCTGCTGTTTTTGTTGTTGCTGCTGTTGTTTCTTTTTCTGGTCCAGCATAGCTTGTGCATAAGCTAAGTTATAGCGTGTATCGTCGTCCTTAGGATTATTTATCAAGGCGTTCTCGTATGCTTTTTCACTCTCTTCATATTTCTTTTGCTGCATGTATGAATCGCCTATGTTGTGGTATGCGTGTGCCAATAGTGTTTTGTCTTTCGTCATGGCAGTTGCCTGGTTGTATGCATCTATAGCCTGGTCGAACTGGCCCTGCCTGTAATATGCATCGCCTAAGTTAAACTTACCCTGCACTTGTGCCGATTTATCCTGTAATGCCTTTTGATATTCTTCTGCCGCTGCTTTATAGTTCTTCGCTGCATAATCCTTATTACCATTACGTATATGCACACCGCCGGTTTGGGCAAAGCTATTGCCAGTGCCTATTAGGGCAAGTAAAACGAGGCTATATGTCAACAATCTATTTAGCACTGTTTCCAAATAGATTTAAACGGTGATACCATTTCGTTTTCTTTTCCGTGATAAAAATATCAATAAGTAATAAAAGTAGTGCAGGGATAATGAACCACTCATATTGCTCGTCGTAGTCCTTATAAACTTTCTCAGCCATTATTTTTTTGCCCATTCTGTTTATCTGGCCCAAAATGCTGTTCAGGCCTGCATCGCTGGTCGTAGCTCTTACACAAGTTCCGCCACTGGCTGCAGCAATCTGTTGCAGCAATTGTATATCCAATTTGGTTACAACAGTATTTCCGTCTTTATCTTTCATAAATCCTGATACACCTCCATTGGTAGTTGGTATAGGCGCACCTTCTTCCGAACCCATTCCAATAGTATGTACTACAATACCCTGCTCGGCAGCAGCCTTGGCAGCACGTAATGCATCATCTTCAAAATTCTCTCCGTCCGTAATCAGTACTATTGATTTGCTTCTGCCAACTGCACCGCCTGCCTGGTTCATAAGCATATCAGCAGACATATCTAAAGCGCTTCCAATAGAAGTACCCTGCACTGCAATCATACCTGTATTTATATTCTGCAGGAACATTTTTGCTGCGGAATAATCTGAAGTAATGGGCAATTGCACAAAAGGCTGGCCTGCAAATACTACTATACCAATCCTGTCGCCTTGCAATTGGTCGATAAGCCTTTCAATAGCTTCTTTAGAGCGCTCTAACCTGCTTGGTTGAATGTCTTCCGCATTCATACTGTTCGATACATCTAGGGCAATTACAATATCAGAACCTTTACGCTCTACATTCTCTAAATGCGAACCTATCTCAGGATCGACCATGCCGCAAATGAGCAGGCAAATGGCAATAAGTTGCAGAATGAATTTTAAATTCTTCTTAGAAAGCGAACTATCTGAAGCCAGTTTTTTAAAGAGTGGGGCTTCAGCAAAATCTCTGATAGCTTTCCTTCTTCTTACCATAGCATACCAATAGATAAGCACTGCCACGGGCACTATGGCAAAAGCATACAAAAATATTTTATGTGCCAGCTGAAGCATTATGGTACAGTCTTTAAAATGGTGTTACGTAATAATAACTCACAAGCCAATAACAGACAGGCAGCTATAGCAAAAGGCAAAAATTTCTCTTCCCTGTCGGTATAATCTCTTTCTTCTATGCGAGATTTTTCCATCTTGTCAATTTCAGCATATATCTTTTTCATGCTTTCGTTATCGGTAGCCCGGAAATATTTTCCTCCTGTCATCTGCGCAATTTGTCCTAACAAATCTTCATCTATCTGTACATCCTGAAGCGAATAATGGTAAGTGCCATCCGGCATTATACCATCAGGTGTCATGGCTTTGCCTTTGGTTCCGATACCTATAGTATAAACACGTATGTTAAACACTTTAGCGATTTCTGCTGCGGTAAGTGGAGCCACAGAACCGGTATTGTTTACACCATCGGTCAATAGGATTATCACCTTGCTTTTTACAGCATCGTCTTTAATACGTGCTACAGCAGTTGCGAGTCCATCTCCAATAGCGGTACCATCTGCTATCATGCCTGTATGCACCTGTTGGAATAGATTTTTAATAATGGCATGCTCAGTTGTCAGCGGGCATTGGGTAAATGCTTCGCTGCTGAATATTACCAATCCTATTTTATCGGCAGGGCGGTTATCAATAAATTTAGATGCAATAGACTTAGCGGCTTCTATACGGCTCGGGTTAAAATCTTTCGATAACATACTGCCGGAAATATCAAGCGCTATTACAATATCTATTCCCTCGCTGGTAATGTTCTTCCAACTCATGGTAGATTGAGGCCTTGCAATAATCACGATCAATAATCCAATTACCAGCATTCTGAAACCAAATACTACGTGGCGCAGGTATTGCTTGTATGATGGCTTTGGTGTAAACACTTCCGGGTTCCATGGAGAAGGCAATAGAATATCGGCGACGCTGTCGTTATGTCTGAATACGTAGAATGTAACCAATAATGGAATTACCAACAGTAGCCACAAAAGGCCCGGATGTGCAAACGTTATGGAATCGAGGAAACTCATACTGTCGCTGGTGGATTATCGGTTGGTGAAGCAGGCGGAGGGACTTGCTGCACCGGTTGTTCTTTAATTGGTTCCTGCCTTGGTATAGTATTGTTTACAAACTCGATTGCTTGCAATAAACTATTCTCATTTTCGTGTGGTAACGGTTGTTCTTTCGCAAACTTAACTAAGTCGGCTAGCACGAGTATTCGTCTCAATTTATCTTTCAATTCGCCCGTCATATCGGCACGACGTATTGCGTATACTATTTCGTCAGTTGTCATTTCCAATGCATCTACTCCGAAACGGCCATATAGGTATGCACGCAAAATATCTGACACACTACTGTGGTATTCTTTCATTTTTCCTTCCTGCCACAATTTCTTCAGGCCCAATTCTTCCAATTCTTTCAATGCCTTTACATGCGGCTCAATAGGAGGTTCTTTTGGTACAATTGGTTCGTCTTTTTTCTTCTTTGTACTCTTAACTATAAAGTATATGATTATACCAAGAATAGCTAATGCTAATAATCCCCAGCCAACATAAGGCAATACTTCAAGCCATGAGAAGGGAGCAGTTATAGGTGCTTTAATATCTCGAACACCCTTGGTAGTATCAACAGGTACAGTCTGTATTTGTAATATGAGTGGATCGGTAAGTGTCGGGTGTGCAGTATCGCCATTAAGTACAAACTGAAAAGGAGGGATAGCATAATAACCCGAATCGAAAGATGTAACTATTACATCCATAGTTTGCTTTTGGCGGGTAGGGTGGGTGCTGTCTGCAATTACAGTATCTATCTTCGATTTGCTTACTACTTTAACCTTCGATATAATAGAATCTGAAATAACAGGCCACTGTATTTTTACAAGGCCATCTTTATTATCGTAAGAAACGGATAAGTGTAAATGCGTTTGGCTACCGATAAGCATAACGGTACTATCGAGCCTTGCATTTACTACCACGTTTTGTGCAGTAGAAAATAAACTGCATGAGCTTAGCAAAATCAAACAAACGATATATCTTACCCAAATCTTCATTTATCTTCCTCTCTTTTTAAACAGTGTAGTAAGTGGCCCTATGTATGATTCGTTAGTGGCTACATTCACATTATCTAGACCGCTCTTAATGAAAATATCTTTCAGCATATCTTCTCTTTCTCTTACCGCTGCATTATAATGCCCTCTTACCTTTTGGCTGGCGGTATCTAACCACATTATCTTTCCTGTCTCGGCATCTTTAAATTTCACCAAGCCCATATTCGGCAATTCCTTTTCACGCTTGTCATATATACGTAATGCCACCAAGTCGTGCTTGTTCGATGCAATCTTCAGAGCATCAAGGAAGCCTCTATCCATAAAGTCAGAGATAAGGAAGGCTATACTTTTCTTTTTAATGGCATTGGTGAAATAACGCAAAGCCATTGATATGTTTGTCTTTTTACTGGTAGGCTTAAACTGTATAAGTTCACGTATAATATGCAAAATGTGGGACTTGCCTTTTTTAGGCGGGATGAATTTTTCAATTACATCGGTAAAAAATATAACCCCTATTTTATCATTGTTCTGAATAGCAGAGAAAGCAAGTACAGCGCATAACTCGGTTATCATTTCCTGCTTCAATTGCTTTTGCGTACCAAAGCTTTCCGATGCACTCATGTCCACCAAAAGGATAACAGTTAGCTCACGTTCCTCTTCAAATATCTTTACATAAGGATGATTGAAGCGTGCCGTTACGTTCCAGTCAATGCTGCGTATATCATCGCCGGGTTGGTATTCGCGTACTTCGCTGAACGACATACCACGCCCCTTAAAGGCCGTATGGTATTCGCCGGAGAAAAGCTCCTGCGAAAGGCCACGGGTCTTAATCTCAATCTTCCTTACTTTTTTTAACAGCTCGGTTGTTTCCACTTTCGTAGTGATTAGGGTATAGTGGTTAGAGGTTAGTTTTAAGGGACTTTTGGAGGGCGTGAAGCATTTTATGTATCTCTGCTGAAAGATTTAATAAAATTGTTGAGTCTTCTCTTGCGAAGAAACTCAAGTTTTCAGATAGAATTATTAAAGTTTCTAATTCTGCCAAAGAACCTTTAGCTATTCCTAAGAATTGTAAAAACTCTCCGGTTGAATTTCTTGCCTGTCCTTCTGCAATGTTTGCCGATACCGAAACTGCCGCCCTCCTCATTTGCGAAGTCAATCCATACATCTCTTCTTTAGGAAGGGAAGCACTGTGTTTGTATATCATCTGGTTTAAATCCATTGATTTTTGCCATACTATTAAATCTCTATATCCTTTCAAATATTCCATGCTTGTGTTAGTTTGTCTTTACTAATCACTAACCCCTAACCACTGTTTATGGCACTTCAACAGTGTTGAGTATCTCGGTAATAATATTTTCTGTGGTAATATTCTCAGCTTCCGCTTCGTATGTTAGGCCAATACGGTGGCGCAATACATCGTGGCAAACTGCACGTACGTCCTCAGGTATTACATATCCCCTGCGCTTAATAAAGGCATAAGCCTTAGAAGCAAATGCTAAGCTGATACTTGCACGTGGTGATCCACCATAGCTGATTAGGGAAGTGAACTTATCTAGTTTATAATCTTTAGGAGTACGGGTTGAGAATACAATATCAAGAATATACTTTTCTATCTTCTCGTCCATATATACATCCTTCACCAATTGACGGGCATTGGTTATATCTGCTGGTTTAAGTATATGTTGTACGGTTGGGAACACTGCAGCAAGGTTCTCACGCATAATGCGTTGTTCCTCATCTTTTTTAGGGTAATGAATTACAACTTTTAGCATAAACCTGTCTACTTGCGCTTCAGGCAGCATATATGTTCCTTCTTGTTCAATAGGATTTTGTGTAGCAAGTACTAAAAATGGCTCAGGCAATTTGAATGTTTCATCACCAATGGTTACCTGACGCTCCTGCATGGCCTCAAGCAAAGCACTCTGTACTTTAGCAGGGGCACGGTTTATTTCATCTGCGAGAATGAAGTTGGCAAACAATGGCCCTTTACGTACGGTAAATTCTTCCTTACGCTGGTTATATATCATAGTACCCAATAAGTCGGCGGGTAAAAGGTCGGGTGTGAATTGTATACGGCTAAAACTTGCATCAATAGTAGAGGCAAGCGTTTTAATGGCGAGCGTTTTAGCAAGGCCGGGTACACCTTCCAATAATATGTGCCCGTTTGATAAAAGACCCACTAAAAGCCTTTCTACCATGTACTTTTGCCCAACTATGACCTTCTCCATTTCCATGGTAAGAAGGTCCACAAAGGCACTTTCTTTCTGGATACGTTCATTCAATTCTTTAATATCAACCATAGCGTTTTATTTTTTTAAGGAGAACAAAGATAAAATACTATGAGAAAGAGCTTGTATTGTAGGCTGTTAAAAATTGTTAAGCTTTATAGGGTATTGAGTAGGGGGTATTGTGTAATTAGTGTTAGTTATATTCGGGTGTAGCCTAGGCTATTCAATGGGTCGAACGTCATTGCGAACTGAGCGCGTGGTAATTTCAGTTTTCATTAAGTTCTATATTGCACTTTAAATAGCATATAAAATGGAAATAAAGCTAAAGCCAGTGGCATGGGTTAGGAATTCAAGAACGGAGCCAACCGATGACTTTTGGGGTACAATAATTGCTGAGATAGAGCTTGCAGAAGATATCCCTACAGAAGCATTTGAAAACATTTCAATGTTTTCTCATCTGGAAATTATATACCACTTTAATAAGGTAGAGGAAGAAGATATAATCTTTTCTGGTAGGCCAAGGGGTAATCCTGACTATCCTTTAATGGGCATTTTTGGACAAAGGAAAAAGGACCGCCCTAATGCTATTGGCCTTTGTACGGTTGAATTATTAGAACACGAGCACCGTACTATTAAAGTAAAGTTTCTTGATGCTATTGATGGCACGCCTATACTAGATATTAAGCCTGTGTTTAAAGAGTTTCAGCCTAAGGGAGAAATAAAGCAACCGAGGTGGGTAGCAGACCTGATGAAAGATTATTGGAAATAAGTCCATTCTTCATTATCTCTTCATTTTCAGGCAGTACATTTGTATCATAAATAACAAATAACACCAACTATCATGAAACTCACAAATGTAATCGCCGCAGGTACTCTTCTAGTAGCAATGGCTTTCGCAATGCCAGCTAACGCTCAAAATGGCGTAAAGAAAGAAGAAGACAAAAAAGCTAAGGACAAAGCAGACAGGAACCGCGCTGAAAAGAACGGTCATCCTAAGCAAGCTGTAAAGGATGAAAAGAAAGTACAGCATGATAACAAGGAAATCAAGAAAGACGAGAAGAAATAATCTTCCTGAACTTTATAAGAAATCCCCCAACACCAACATTGGGGGATTTTTTTTATTATGTCTTAAACTATTAGATTGTTTTAGTGTCTTATTATCAATTGCTTATCTATGAAGAGGTTAATATCTATTACTTTACTATTATTAGTATTTACGTATAATAACGTAAATGCGGCAAGGGTCTCTGCTGGCTTAAACGGGTCAATGCGTTTTCCAACTGATTCAGTGAAAAAGGATACATCAGATGATGACGATAATAATAGGTTATTTGTATTTGGCCTTGAATACGCAAGTGACCAGGCGGAGCATGGATTGCATAACACGCTTAAAATACCATACATAGAACCCAGTTTTACCTATATGGCGCCTAAGGGATTCTATATTGAGGTAAGCGACCAGTTTATATTAGCAAAAAAGAAAAGCGGATTTGATGCGTTTTGCCTCAACCCTGGCTGGAGTATTGATTTAACTGATTATTCTACCCTGAATTTTAACTGGACACATTATACATTTAGTAAGAGCAGTCCCAATCTTATAAAGTCCTCATTGAATAACTCTTTAGAGGCATATATAACACAGTGGGTAGGGAACTTTAGAGGGAAATTTACAGTTGATTATAATATTTATAAAACAGACAGTACCCCAAATGATATAGCCATTACTCCTGATCTTATGTATAAATTTAAGTGGGAATTGGGAAAAAAATCAGCTCTTAGGGTCAAGCCGGAGGTCAGTGTGGATTTTGGTACGGAAAATTTTTACACGCAATACAGGAGTGCTTTAGTAGCTGACAGCGCAGCTGATGGCCTAAAGCCAAAGACTAAAAAACTCAAAACAAAAAGCGGCAGTTCTTCTTTCGGAGCATTAGATTATAACCTTGAACTTAATATTGATTTGACTATAGGCAAGTTTGATTTTGAGCCTGCTTTTGTTTATACGGAACCTTTATACAAACCAAGTAATCTGCCCGTTTCACCAATTGGGTATCTGACACTCTCAATTACATATACTATTTCAAAAAAATGATGTAATCCTCTTTTCTTCATAAAATCTTCACTTTCAAAGTATTACTTCGCAACATATTATTAACCAAAAACCGAACTATCATGAATACTAAACAATTTCTCCTGACAGGTATACTGGGAATAGCCCTTGCAGGAACAATACTTACGGGCTGTAAAAAAAATAATGAATCTCCTGATACCGATACTAATGCAGCACAAGATGAGGCAAATGCCACCTTTGCTATTAATGATACAAAGAATACTGCTGATGGTGCTGTCCAAGGTATGAAAAGCAATAGGCCTGACCATAATATGACCGGTTGTGCTACCTGGACAGGTGATAGTTCAGCTACAACGGATTCTCTTATTATAAGTTTTCCGGGTTCTTGCACAAGCCCAGATGGCAGAATTAGGAAAGGTGATATTATAGTTTATTGGAATAAAGGCACTGATTATTTCGACTCTGGTGCGGTAATTAATATGACATTTAGGAATTATTCCTTTACTAATCGCAGGGGTGAAGTTATTGGAGTTACAGGTACAAGAACACATACAAACTTGGGAAGGAACATGTCTGGTGATCAAAGCTGGGGTGTGAATGCTAATCTTACTCTTACATATGCAACAGGTGGTACTGCAACGTGGACAGCAAATCGCGTTCATACCCTAATGCATTCAACTAATTTCTATTATTATTCTATTACAGGTACTGCAAGTGGAACGAGTAAGAGTGGTGTTGCATATAATATCAATATTACTTCTCCTCTAATCAGGGCTGCCAATTGGATTAACTCTGTGCTTTATTCAACCTCACCATGCTATTGCATTGAAGCAGGAAGCCTTACTGTAAGCCGTACAGGAAAGAAATACCCACTATACCTTACATATACCAGTGGTTTGGGTAACTGTGACTATACAGCTGCTGCTACCATAAATGGTAATACATACGATATTATAGTACCGTAATTATGTACTATAGGTTAGTAGGAAAAGGGGCCGCTAAAAGTAGCCCCTTTTTTAGTATATAAGAATCATATAAACTATCAGGTTAATAGTGTAATACTCTTCAGAAGTAATAGCCTTTCCTTTGTGTCGTGAAACGTAATGAAAGTTATTTAGCTCTTTGACATTCATCATATTAAAAGCACAGGATAGAGAATATATCATTTAACCTATTGGTTATTGTACTTTGTCTATCTCTTACACTAATTCATAGAAATAATATAGAAGTCCTTCTCAATTCGCTGTTACTTTGTTTTGTAAATGTGATTAAAGTCATTCAGTTCTTTGACATCCATCATATTTGAAATGTAGAATTCGGATTTAATTTGTATCAGAAAATAAAGATTAGTGCCCCGTAAGGCACGTCTGAAAAAAAGACTAACCCCGTAAGGTTAGCAAAAGTGAAAATAAGATTAGTGCGCCGTAAGGCACGTCTGAAAAAAGACTAACCCCGTAAGGTTAGCAAAAGTGAAAATAAAGATTAGTGCCCCGTAAGGCACGTCTGAAAACAAAGACCAACCCCGTAAGGTTGGCGCGTGAAAAAAAGGTTAGTGCCCCGTAAGGCACGCCGTGATGATAAAGAACCTGGTCTGTAAGGAGGCTGGGTTTTTTATTTAAATTGAGAATAAACTAAAACCAGAAATATGAAAAAGAAGGAAGATACCGAAAAGGTTAAGGATAATACAGAAGGCTATCCTTTATATCCTGCCAGTGAAGATGTATATACCAAGGATAAAGAAGAAAAGGATATTGATCCTGAAGATATAACCAAAAAGAAGGAATCAAGCCCAAAGGTTAAAGCTGGAAAAAGCAATGAAAAGGATTTTGCAGAAGATGAAACCGGCGAGGACCTAGATGTTCCCGGATCTGAAGATGATGAAAAGGAAGAAAATGCAGGAAGCGAAGATGAAGAGAATAATTACTACAGTTTAGGTGGGGATGATCATAACGATCTTGACGAGGATAAGGGAGAATGACGGAATAATTTTGCTACAAATATTAGCAAAATATTAATCCAAATAGTGGATTCATCAGTGCTTCTTAAACACGTAATTTGCATACCTTTGAAAAGCAAATTATGAGCATAAATAAACCATTAGCCGAACGTATGCGCCCTCACTCGTTGAATGAGTATTTGGGGCAAAAGCATTTGATAGGGCCAGATGGTGTATTAAGTAAGTTTGTAACATCTGGCAATCTACCGTCAATAATATTATGGGGACCTCCGGGCGTAGGTAAAACTACACTTGCGCAGTTGATGGCTGATAAACTGGGTAAGGAATTTTATTCGCTTAGTGCTATTTCATCCGGAGTAAAAGATGTGCGTGAGATAATTGAAAGAACAGAAAAGGCAGGACTTTTTACAAGTACTCCAATAGTATTCATAGATGAAATTCACCGTTTCAGCAAGGCACAGCAAGATGCATTATTGGGAGCAGTAGAAAGGGGTAATATTACATTGATAGGCGCTACTACTGAGAATCCATCATTTGAAGTTATATCGGCATTGTTATCGCGCTGTCAGGTCTATGTGCTAAAATCATTGGAAAAAGATGATTTATTGGAGATGCTAAATCGCGCTATAAAGGAAGATTTTATTCTGAACCAGAAAAATATAGAACTAAAGGAAACTCAGGCATTGCTTAGATTATCAGGTGGCGATGGCAGAAAGCTTTTGAATTTATTTGAGGCAGCAGTATTATCGGTAAGTAGTGTCGATTGTGTAATTACCGATGATATGGTAATGCAGGTTGCACAACAGGTAGTACCTATGTACGACAAGAAAGGGGAATATCATTATGATATTATTTCAGCTTTCATTAAATCTATGCGCGGCAGCGACCCCAATGGTGCAGTATACTGGCTGGCCCGTATGCTGAATGGTGGAGAAGACATATTGTTCATTGCCCGTCGCATGGTTATTTTAGCATCTGAAGATATTGGTAATGCCAACCCAACAGCGTTGGTTATAGCCAATAATTGTTTCCAGGCAGTAAACCTTATAGGTATGCCTGAGTCAAGGATTGTACTTTCGCAAACAGCCATCTATTTAGCTTGTTCACCTAAGAGCAATGCATCGTACATGGCTATTGACGAGGCAATGTCGGCTGCTGCTAAAACGGCTCATTTGCCTGTACCTTTACATTTACGTAATGCTCCTACCAAATTGATGAAAGAACTTGATTATGGCAAGGATTATAAGTATTCTCATTCTTATGAAAATAATTTCGAACTGCAGGACTATTTGCCTGAAGACATAAAAGGCACTATTTTCTACGATCCTGGTAAAAATACCAGAGAAGAAGAGGTACGCAAGCACCTCAAAAAGCTCTGGGATTCATTCTATTCCTATTAAAGAAATAAACAGTTTAGTGTTAGATACTTGGTAGGTCATAAAATTGCATAACGTTCAGATTTCATTAAATTTGACAAACAAATACAATTGAGATATGGCGAAAGGAATACACATTGCAATGGGAGCGCTTGGTAGCATATTGCTTGCTGCCGGATGCAATACAGGGGCTGATACTAAAACAACTGACAAAACCACTACAACCAATTCGACCAAAGATACGACCATGGTTACCCGTAAGGTATCTATGGTAATAAGTGCAATACCTTTCCCAAGTGGAATACTAGATACGTTGCATGGGGTGCACGCCGCTTTTCAGAGCGGACTAGCCAACCCGGTAGATAATATGAATCTATATTCTGAAAGCAATACCCAGTCTATTAACCTGGGTATATATGGCGCCGACCTTGCCTATGTTATATCATTCGAACAGTTTCAGGATGTAGGTAAATACATGAAATCAACCAAATTTTTGTCTGATGCAATTGGCATACCAATGGCTTTTACACAGGAAGTAATAGAGCGTTGCCAGAAGAACCAGAATAATAAGGATTCATTGAACCATATTGTGTTTGAGTCTTATAATACTATTGACAATACCCTTAAAAGTAGTCAACGGACATCTTCGGAGGTATTAGTACTTGCGGGAGGATGGCTTGAAGGCTTATATCTTACTACTCAAAGCCTTCCTTCGGTTGCTGCACCTGCCGACAAACAGAGTGTTTACAATGTTTTATTGCAACAAAAGCAATATCTTGATAAACTATTAAGTCTACTCGATGTTATAAGCAATTCAAGCTATTGCCAGGATATTTCTACCTCTCTGCATGATATTAGAGGGGCATTTAATGCCATTACAGATCCTGCCAAAGTAAGTGAAGAGGCATTAAAATCACTTACCGATAAAGTAATGGATTTGCGGAACCGCGTTATAAAAGGAGGAAAAGCTTAAATGATCCTTGCCAGTGGTATATACAAGTCCTACGGAGCACTTAATGTACTTAAAGGAATAGACCTTCAGATAAAGAAAGGTGAGGTGGTGTCTATAGTAGGTGCTTCTGGGGCTGGTAAAACTACCTTATTGCATATACTGGGTACACTCGATAGGGCTGATAAAGGGTCAATTGAAATAAATGGGACTGCTATACATACGCTTAAAGATAAAGAGCTATCGCATTTCCGGAATAAAGAGATTGGCTTTGTGTTCCAATTCCATTACCTCTTACCCGAGTTTAATGCCATTGAAAACGTTTGCATACCCGGTTTCATAGCTAAGGCCCCTGCAAACGATGTAAGAGGAAGAGCAAAGGAACTACTTACGATGCTTGGTTTGCAGGATAGACTAGAACATAAGCCTTCGGAACTTTCAGGCGGGGAGCAGCAGCGCGTGGCTGTAGCCAGGGCACTAATCAATAATCCATCGGTAATATTTGCCGACGAACCTTCCGGGAACCTTGATTCAGCCAATGCCAAGGAACTCCATAAGCTGTTTTTCACCCTTAGAGAGAAATTTAACCAGACTTTTGTAATTGTTACACATAACGAAGAACTGGCACAGATGGCTGACCGCAAGCTTACCATGAGGGATGGAGCCGTAGTTATTTGATCAAAAAAAATATTCTTGTGTTTCCATTTCATTCAGTTTTTTATATTTGCAGCCCCAATGTTCATTTGAAACGGTATTTAAGCGAAAGTAGCTCAGTTGGTAGAGCGCAACCTTGCCAAGGTTGAGGTCGCGGGTTCGAGACCCGTCTTTCGCTCTTTCCCTCTTCCACAAGAAGAATTTACCTGATTGCCCGGGTGGTGGAATTGGTAGACACGCAGGACTTAAAATCCTGTTGCCAGTAATGGTAGTGCGGGTTCAAGTCCCGCCCCGGGTACACAGCAAATACAAGGCTTTCAGCCGCTTTTCTCTCCTTATTTTTATCTAAAATAATATCCCCTTAGAGTCAAGGTGTGCACTTTAGGTGTGCACTTTTATTCCATTTCTAAGGCCAACATCTAACTATTTACCGCTCTTTTTGGCTGGTTTTAAGAACACCTTAAGGACATCCGTACTGTTCTTCTTCGCCACAATCTCTTCTTCAAATGGTCTGTATCCATCCAATTTAACCTGTACAACAAATTTCAGCCCCGAATATTCAGTCGGATAATTAAGGGTCACGTTTCCTATAGTGTCACTGATTGCAAAACTTTCATTTTTGCCATTCCATAATAAAGTAACATTTGCATTGGTAATAGGCTTCTTGGTTTTAGAATCATAGACTTTAGCAATTATATTACTGTTGTCTGGTCGTCTGCAAACAATCCCCGTAGTATAAGTCTGCGCAATAACCAAACTGTCCTTCGCAGTAGATTTAAGATGAACCGTTAACTGGGGAGGAAGACCTTTTACAAACCCATTCTGATAGCCCGGATAAACAACCATGATTGATAATTGTTTAAGGTCATATTGCTCTAAATCATCAAAACGCAATGAACCATCTATATCTGTAGTGCCACGATTAACTTCCTTCCCTCCCGTATAAACAAGTATGATACTCGCAAATGGCAAAACGGCACCATTTTCGGAATCTACCACCGTTATTTTTACATAATGCGATGTATCTCCACCTGCAATTTCATGTTCCGGTTTTTGCTCAATTCCCCTCAATCCGTATTGTTTTTGTTCTATCAGCGGCTTGTTATTGGGGTTGTAGTTGGCATTAGCGCTACCAGCCAATCCCACTGATATAGCAGTGCCAAAAAGTAGCTTATACAGAAAACTGTTACGCGGCTCCATATAAACCAATTGCCGTTCCAATTGGAGATTATTGAACCTGCCACAAATATTTCCAGTTGTCTTGTTAAAAAAATCGACCAATTGTCTGTCACTAAATAGCGAAAAATCAACAATTGTTTTATTGCAACTCGCACATTGCCTACCCTGCTCGCGAGGTTGCATATTTTCCCAGTCCTCAGAACAAGGTGTTGGAACTGAAAGTTGTATGCTCTTTTTCTTTGGCATTGGTTATAACAAATATACTCAAATTCCCTTTTAATATTGGTACATAATTCCACCGAACTGGTTACTTTTACCAGCCTTATGATAACCCCTACAGAGTATAATAAACTACCAATCAACGAACGTGCTAACATCCTATGGGATAAAGGAACGTACCTTGAGACATGGCATGACCATGGGAATCTTAAGGTAGTGCTATATGCTATTGAAGAGGTATTCATAGAAATATACTATCTCGATGGCAATGAGGGCATCATAGAGATTAAGGCATGGCACCAGATGCCAATGATTGGTAGAGTGATAGAAGGTATATTTCAGAATTAATATGTTTCTTTAGCAAATGAAAAATCCGAGAACCTCCGATGATAAGTACTGCACATTCATAGATGTTCTTGGTTATCGGAATATTGTGCTTTCCGATACTCGAACGAAAGAGGATAAAATAAAAATATTAAGTAGCATTTATATGAACTTGTTTAGTTCTATTTCAATCCAAGTGAAACATATAAGAGAGCTAAACCCTTCGATTGATATTTTCATAAAATCTTTTAGTGACTCAGTTTATTTGGAATCAAATGAACCATATCCCATTCTGTTTGCTCTTCATTATATCTATAATGTGGCATTTGGTTATAATATGAATTTCTCTCCTGATGAACATTATACACCGTTAATACGATCAGGAACTGTCCGGGACTGGACATTAAGGATTATGGATATTGGTGCACTTACAGCGCAAGCCCCTGGTGTTATTTA
>DATHOD010000209.1:0-2209 GCA_035485295.1 Bacteroidia bacterium | reverse complement strand
AGATGTACATCCTTTCGTATTTGATATTTTCAAAGGTATGCTATGTCTGTACCTATTGGATATGGGTCTTGTTGCCGGAAGCAGGTTGTCGGCTTTAAAAGAATCTGGATTTTTCCTGGTTGCCTTTGGTATAATTACTCCGATTATTAATGCAACATTGGGTATAGCAATCGCATATTTCCTTCATTTGGACGAAGGCGATGCCTTGTTATTCACTATTCTTTGTGCCAGTGCTTCTTATATCGCTGTTCCAGCTGCTATGCGTATGGCAGTACCACAGGCTAATATGAGCTTATTACTTCCTATGTCTTTAGGTGTAACCTTTACATTCAATATCGTAATTGGTATTCCAGTTTACTTCAGTATCATTAATTATCTATGGGCTTAATTATGAAAAAATTAGAATTAGTAATCGATGCTGGATCTCTTCCTAAAATAAAAGAAATTATAAACAGCACAGGTGTAAAAGGATTTACCGTATTGAACATTATTGAAGGTAAAGGAGAAAAAGAAGGCTATGTAAAAGCTGTTCCAGAACTTAATAGCTTTGAGCAATATTATGTATTTGTAATTTGCAGCAAAGAAGAATCCGATCAATTAGTTGCTACTCTTACGCCGTATGTATCAAGTGTTGGTGGAGTTATTTTCACAACAACCTTGGATAGTTGCTTTATTAAATAAATTTCATCTTTCTAAGCCATGTATATTTTGTACAGGGCTTAAATATCGAACTCCAATTAATATTTGTTTGAATGTTCCGCCTTCTATATAGAATAAAGCAGGAATAATTCAATGTAAATTGAAAATCTAACCGAAAAAATATAGCATGAAAAAAATAGGTATTCTAGCAGTGTCACTGCTTTCAGTGTATTTTGTATTTGCCCAGCAGCAGGATACGATACAGGCTAAGGCAATGACTGAAAAAGTTAAAAAAGTCTTAAAGTCCGATGTGATTAAACCATTGAAACTTTCATTAAATGAAGATGGAAGTCATTATATTCAGTTTACTGGATTGGTACAAGCCTGGTGTCGTTGGGATCAGAGCAATCCGAACAGTACCATTAATGGATCTACCTCTGGAGCAAACAATACCTGGGATGTAAGTTTAAGACGGGTGCGTTTTCAGACCATGGGTCAGTTAACAGATCGTACGTTTTTCTATACACAGTATGGTTTGAATAATAATAATTACCTATCTGAAAGAAAGTATGGTTTCTTCTTAATGGATGCGATTGGTGATTATGAATTCATTAAAAAGTACTTAGCGATTGGTGGTGGTTTAAGTGCATGGAACGGACCATTGCGTTTCTCTTCTCCCGCCGTTGCTTCTTTCATGGGTATGGACGGACCGATTTATCAGCAAACAACCAATGACCTGAACAGTCAGTTTGCCCGTCAGTTTCAGGTATACGCTAAAGGGAATATCAAAAAACTGGCTTATCGGGTAAGTGTTTCAAAACCATTTATAGTAAACAGCACGGCAAACAGTCCTGGTAATATAACCGGTGGACAAGCTTCTGTTGGATCTGTAGATGGTACAACCGTGGCTGGTGTTTCTCCTAATAATATGCAAAATAATTTTGCTACGTTTTCAACACATGCTCCGAATCCTCAGTTCAATAGCTATCTTCAATATGAGTTTTTTGATTCTGAAACCAATAAAATACCGTATAAAACAGGTACCTATTTGGGGACCAAACGCATATTCAATATAGGTGGTGGTATTCAGTATCAGAAAAATGCGATGTGCTGGAGTCAAGCAACAGCAACTCCTGGTGTAAATCAAGTTGTCTATCATCAGTTATTAACTGCGGGTGTGGATGTATTTTATGATGCTCCGGTAAATAAAGAAAAAGGTACGGCTCTAAGTGTTTATGCGGCTTATATGTATAGTGATTTCGGACAGAATTATATCCGTAATTTGGGTGTAAACAACCCTACAGATGGTGGTCAGGGTTACAGCGGTGCAACTGGCAAAGTATACAATAATGGTGGTGGTAGTGCTTTTGCCATGAACGGTACAGGTCATACAGCGTCTGCACAGGTAGGTTATAAATTGAAAAATGATTTATTGGGCGAGCATGGTACCTTAATGCCTTATGTTATGACTCAGATTTCAGGTTTTCAATATTTTGACTACAAACCAATGGCTGTGTTTGATGCAGGTATTACTTGGTTAATCAAAGGTCATAACTCTAAATTCAGCTTG
>DATHOD010000208.1:0-17105 GCA_035485295.1 Bacteroidia bacterium | reverse complement strand
CGCATGGCGCAAAGATATTAATTTGCACTTTGTGCAGTAATAAGTCGACAGTCATCAGTCGTTAGTCAATATAAGCTACAGCTTTTACTCCGACTTCAGGAGTTGAAAGTCAAAAGTGTAAGGTTGAAAATTCTCGTCACTGCGAGACTCAATTTATTGAGGCGTGGCAGTCTCAGTTTTAAAACAAATACTGAGATTATTCACTTGTTATCTGATTGTTTATTGAGGTGTTCATGATCCCTTCGGGGTTGCTTCGTTTCACTCGCAATGACGAGAAATGTATATTTGCCTTATGAAGAAATCAATACTAATTCTATTTACCCTTTTCATTTTCGGAGCATGCCATGCCCAAAAATATTGCACCCCGCCATTTATGCTCTTTACAATTGTAGATAGCGCCGGAAATAATATTGTGCCTGATGAAGTTACAGCAACAATAATGCACCAGGAATACAAGACTGTGAATGGTACATTTATTACATACGATAGTGTGAATAATCTTGATATCAATTATGTAGATTCAGGTAAAGCCCTTTCACAGTGTGTGGTATCGAATAGGAAATCGTACTACGCCGTTATTGGTTATGGTGCCGATGTATTGAATATTAATATTGTATATCAGGCGGCGTTTATGCGCATAAGCCTTTATTTTAATGCTTCCGATGATAAAACCCAATCATTTGCCAATAGTCATTTCTTCGGCGGCGATCCTTTAGATATAACTCAGTTCTTACCCGTAAACGCAACAAAAAATCAAATAGTTTTTAAGCCTGCCATGCAATATACGGGCAAGTTTATGGGCGATGCTAAGGGCTGGGATAAAAGCTGGAGTAAGTTGGCGTATTAGAAATACACAAAGTGTATTTAATTAATAATTATTAATTAACAATTACTAATTGAACGCTCAATAACGCAGTTCTTGAGCATTCTAAAGGTAATACCCGTTAATCAGGTATTTCACCACATCCATAGAATCATTATTAATAGTTGAGGTGATTGTATTCGTGCGATTATCTTTCAGCGTTACAACTGTCCATGTATCAGAATTTATCCCGTATGCTTTGCATTGTGCAATAACGCTGCCATCAGGCAATGAAACGGTCATGGTCTTTACTATGGTGCCATTTTCAGCATCCTGGTAATATTTAACCATACCAACAACTACGTTATCCTGGCTCACTGAACCGGCTAATATCATTATTCCTGCATTCCTGTTGCGTTCTACCATTCTGCCTGTACCATTAGGCGCAGTAGCTGCTACTTGTTGCTGCGCTGCCTGGTTATGGGCCTGATCTTGCGAGAACATAGTTCCGTTAAGTGAAATGAATTTGGTTTCTGCCGCGCTGTTTATTTGATTACCATATACCAGGTTATATTCTACTATCCATTTATAAATTTTGTTTGGGTACGATATTTCTGATTTTTGCTGAGTATCCATAAACGTCCAGCTATAATAGGCAACGTTAGTAGTAGTAGGGGTATTGTTAGTAATAGGGCCGGGTTTGGTGTACATCATATACTTTACGTAAATAAGCTCGGTGCCTTGTAACGATCGTATACTATAGTCATGCGGCTGCAGGAATCCATTGCTCTTTTCTATAACAATACAATATGGCACACCCGATACAAATACAGTATCCATATCCCAAATTACAGACTGCTTATCCTTCGATTTCTGAACCTCTTTCATGTGCTCTCTCATTTCCTTTTCGCTTGGCTGTTGGGCATAAGCATAGCCAAACGCAAGCATGGCGAGTAGTGTTAGGGTTGTCTTCATAGTAGGTGTATTATTCGAACCAAAGGTAAAATAAGTTTGGTTGAATAGCGCAACACTCACACAATCATGCGATAAGCATATCGGTTTAATTCTGAGACATACCCAATTCTGTAACGGGCATGGGGTATTTGCTGTTTTAAAATTAATGTATCTTAGCGGTATTAATCAACCACAAAATCTGTATTTTATGAGAAAGCTTATGCACCTGGTAACTGCATTATTATGCGTTATATCAATAGATTTAAGTGCGCAAAAAATACAATGGAATCCTGAATTAAAGAATGTAAGTGAATGGGATATACATGATATTATAGGGTATGATGCAACCGGATACTATGTTACCCGATATAAAAACCCTCATCCACATGTTGTAAATGCGACATACGCTTATCTTGTTACACTTGAAAAATATGATTTTGCAGGTCATAGAATTTTCTCTAAAGACATAGAGTTGGGCCAAGGCGATGATAGTTATAATTTCGATGGTATCTTTTATATGAAGAATGCCATGATTGCTGTAATGTATGCTCCTGATGTGAAAACTGCCTATGCAATGAAAGTAAATCCTGATGGCAGTATAGATGGTAATAATAAAGTACTTATAGGAACTATCGAGAATAAATGGAAAAAGGAAATAATGGCAGACAATCGCTTTATGTTTTCTTCTTCTTCTGATAAATCAACATTGCTTGCCTGCTATCATAAGGAAAAGGAAAATAAAATAAGCATATCAGCCATCGGTGATACTCCTAATATCCTTTGGTCAAAAGAAATTACTACTTCTTTTCCCGAAGGGAAATTTGCAGTTTTAAATGCAGTCATTTCAGGAAATACCGCATATCTTTTAGTGGGTGGGGAGAAAGTAAAAGGTAAAAGAACCAGTACTCTAATTATATACAACCATAGTACTGATGCATTCAAGCAAGTTGATGTTAATCTTGGATCGGGCAATAATATAATAGACATTCAAATGGCAGCCGATAATTCTGGCAATGCCTTATTGGCAGGCCTTTATACTACCGAGGCTTCTGATAAAGATCCCGCAGGAACATTTCTTTTTACAGCTGATAACACCGGGAAGGTAATTACAAACAACCCACTTCCTTTTACTAAAGACTTTCTAATGAAATTTATGAGTGAAAAAAAAGCGGATAAGGGAGAGGGCATTTCTAAGTTGGTTCTTAATAAAATTATAGTTATGAATGATAACAGTATCATATTTGCTGCTGAACAAGGGAATCATATGAAAGAAGATCAATGGTTTCAAAGGCAGTATTACCATAGCATTGCAAATAATATGAATAATGATATTACTCAGCGTTCTCAAGCTGGTGTAATGGAGGCAGCTTCAGCTCCACTTGAGTCTTGGGAATACGCTGATGCTATTGTTGCGAAACTTAAGCCCGATGGTTCGGTTACATGGATAAAGGATTTTCCTAAAAAACAGCAAATGACCTCACACAGCGTAATAGTACCTTATGTTTGTTCTTATGGTATCTCAGTTACGGGCAATACTGTAAATGTTATATATAACGATCATAAAAAGAATGATGGCCTTAACCAAGATGATATAGACAAGGACAGGAGTGTTTTAAAGGCATCGTATATTGACGGTGGCCCAAGTTATATTGCAGTTATTCTTGAATCAATAGATATTACTACAGGTGATTCCAAAAGAATTACCTTATTCAATGCTGAAAAGGAAAAAACGAAGCTTACTCTATATTCTACACTCTTTTTGCAAAACGATCCGAATAGAATTATTGTTTACCGCGGCAACGATGATATGGACCAGTTTGGTCAGTTTATTGCACAATAGATTAGTGTAACGATTTAATTTAAATAAATATTCATTAAATGAAAAACACAACAAAATTCTTATTAGTTATTTCAGTCATTACGTCTGTAATTGCAAACGCCCAGAAAATTTCATGGGTTAATGGCGACAAAGATGTTATTGCGGTACATTCTATTTTAGGGTATGATGACGGAGGATACTACATATATCGTTATACAAATGAAAGGGAGGCCAGAGAAGCTTATTATGATGGCGATTTTATTGAGAAACATAGTTATGATGGAAAAATAATTTATACCAAGTCTGCCGATTATTCTGAAGGTAAGAATACATTTCTTTTCCGCAATATATATATGATGAAGACGGGCTTTATTCTTGTGAACTACGATAATAAAAGTGAAAATTTCTGTGCTGTTAAAATAAATTTAGACGGCACTTTTTCAGATAAAAAGGACGTTCTGTGCCATGGTAAGCTAATGCCGGGTTTAGGAAAGATTTTAAAGTATAAGTTTTATGGCGGAGTTTCCAATGATAAGGCATATTTTCTTGGCTATTACCATGAAGACAAAAACGATATAACGATTAAAGTATTGAACGATGATTTAAGTGAAAAATGGAGTAAGAATGTTTCATTTCCTGTCGATGGGGACTTCACGATAACAAAAGCTCTTACAGATGGTAATAAAGCGTATTTTTTGGTTAATGTAAAAGACTCTAAAAATAGGTCTAGGTATTCAATGATAACAGTAGATGGTGGATCAAACACTGTTAAAAGTATCAGGTTAAACCCTGAAGGAGATAACTCAATATACTCAGTTGATTTTAGAATTGCTAAAACAGGAGAAATATTATTCACGGCATCGTATGAAAAAAATATGCCGTCAGGCTTTTTCTCTTTAGATGAAGGGTCAACGGGGTATGCTGTAATGCGCATAGATGCGAATTCAGGCAAGGAAAACATAAGTAAGTCAACAGACTTTGATAAGGATCTTATCTTAAAGTTTGTAACTGAAAAAAAATGGAAAAGGGTAAAGGCATATATGAGTTAACAATAAAGGAAGTTATTGAAAACCCTGATAATAGCATATTGATATTGGCGGAACAATATGATGGCGGAGGTTATACTAATGGCACTGATTATAACTATAATGATGTATTAATTATTAAAGTAAAGCCTAATGGGACACAAGATTGGATTACCAGGATACATAAAAAGCAGAATAACCAGGTCCCTTATTTTGCAGATATGGCTTCATCAGTTGGATATGATATAGTAGGCAATAATATGTATCTTGTATATAATGATAATGAACAGAATGCCAAACTGAGCACCGATGAAATTGATGCAAAGGGCGATGATATTAAAACCATAGACTTGGAAGCATCATCATCTGAATTGATACTTGAAACTCTTGATCTAGCAAATGGCTCAATTAAAAGGAGTATTATTCCAGATCAGTATGGCAGAAAGGGTGACAAGACTGTAGTTTTTTGTGGGTTTACGAAACAAATGGGAGATAAGTTTATTACTTACAGAACTAATTTCAGGCATAATATGGATCAGTTCGGGCAAATATTTATCCAATAATTTTGAATGAGATCATTTGTAAGAATTACCTACCTTTTTATTTTCTTTAGCATAAGTAAAAGCTATGCACAAGATGAGCTTAATATTGGCCTGGTAATGCCTGCCGGTTATACTTCATATATATTAAAACCTGCACCCTGCTTTGAATTTGCCTATGGCACGGGCGAGTTTGATGACCATTATCATTTTGGATTCAGTATCGGGTATTCCAGAATGTTCCCAACACAAGATACATTCAGAACATATGGTTTGGGAGGGCAAACAGGCGGATTATTGCCGGGCTACGAAGTAATACATAAATATACAGTGCTTCCTATAGGGCTTAGAAATGAGTATGTACTTTTAACCGATAAGAAGGTATCACCTATAATAGCCTGCGACGTATATTTTTATGTGATAACCATTGACGAGGATGATTATGCGGAAACGGCTATACAGTCAAGCGAACAGGGCGATAATTATTGGCTGCTGTCTATATTGCCAAGGTTAGGTTTGCAATATAAATTGAATGATAGTTGGTTGCTGACAGGTGGATTTGGCAGAAGTATGAGTTTTGCGGGTATTGTACAGGCGCAGGCATTTTGGAAAGCATACGTGGGAATTAAATATTATGTAAAGTAAGCCCATAGCATGAAAAAAACAACAGGCTATTTATGTGTTATTCTTTTACTTGCAATGTATTGGTCGTGTAGCAAGCCATACAACGAAGCCTTGCCGGTAGTTCAATTTGTGTCGGCCTCAGCCGTTGGGAATGATTCAATTATACTTATAGGAAATGTAACAAGTAGCGGGGCCGATGCAGTTCAGTATGTAGGATTCGCATATGCCGAACAGCCTTCATTCGATATACTTTCAAACCAGGTATTGTTAAATGGAACCACTGGAATGTTCTCATGGAAAGTGAAGGCTTTGCCCGACAGCACTTATTATATTAAGTGTTTTGCAGCCAATAGTTTTGGTTATGCTGCAACCGGCAATTTTAAATATACAGTTCCTGTGGGAAGTCCACAGAGTGCGCCATGTGCCAGCACAATACCTGCTAATAGTGTAGTTGATAATAAGATTACTTACAGCATGAGTGTGAATTACGATAATACATATCCTCAATACGGAACAGTAGGAATTGAAACAAGTGGTTTCCCATCAGAGAGTGTAAATATTTATTTTAATGGTGCACCTGCAAATGGTATATATAGTACAGCTTCTGATCCTACCAATTTTAATTTCGACAGTAACCCCTACGACTGTGTAATAATGATAAATAGTTCATACTTCACTAATAGTGGCGGACAGGTTTATGTGGCAGTTACATCGCCGGGGCATGGTACTATTACATTCTGTTCAATACCATATGTGGTTTCTTCCGCTACCTATTATATTAGTGGTAACATTTCTTACTAATAAATACCCGGCATTATTATTTATGCAAATGGTAGGTAATACCTGCTGATATATTTATAATATCAAAAGGCACCAGGTAGTAATCGTTTGTAACATTGTATGAAATACTACCAATGGGTGTTCCGGAATTACCGTAGCCTCCGAATGTATAAGAGTTAGTAGCCTGGCCTTTAGGGTCCTGCAGTGCCGTGAAGTTATACAGGTAATCAATAGATAAACTTATGCTCACATTATCATTAAATGAATATCGCGCTGCAATACCGCCGTTAAACATTATGCCCACATTGGTAGAAATGCTGGTGGCATTAGGAGAGTAGCTTTGAAATATAAACAGTGGTAAAGGATCTGACGGGCCATTTGCATTATATTGAGGAGTAACATAATCGGGTAAGGTAATATAAGATGGCCCTGCAAGTAAGCTTGCTGTTATTGAAAGTTTATTTACCGGTATACTATACACCATTCCTATTAACAATGATTTTGCCTTATAGCTGTTTGACCACCCATAGGAAACCGGCATATCTCCGTGGCTTTGCAGGGTTTGGTTGTAAGCATACTCATTAAAGTTGTTCATGTTATATAGGAATCTGAATATATATCCTAATCTTCGGTGAGAAAGGTACCTTGTTAAAGCTACCGAGCACTGCCATCCATTAAGAGCGTACCCGCCCATGCCCAAGTATGAAGTTGACTTGAAATTGCCTATTGGTAATCCTGCGCCTGCGTTGATGCTTAAAAAACTTCCCGGGTATTTTGAAGCGTCATCTACCTGGGTAAATGCAGTTAAGCTGCAAAAAAGTATTGCACAAGTAAGTATTAGGCGGTTGAATTGCATAAAGTACAAGTGGTTAAAGACTTGGTAAATGTAAGGAATTTGCCTGAAAAGCTAAAAAGAAAAGCCCTGCAGAAATGCAGGGCTTTTTGTGATTAGTAAAGTTCAATTAATTCGAACTCCTCATACCATTTTGAATAGCCTTGACCTGGCTATAGTCGTTCCAATTCGTATTTGGGTGTTTTGCTATTATACTAGCCGGTATGCACTCAATTCTAAATGTGCTGGTGGTAATACCCAGTGAAGCCGGGCTTCCTCCACTCCAATAGAAGGCTACGGTTCCAAGATTGGTTTGATAGTTTAATTCATATCCTGTAGGGTTTTCAGATGTCCATGGTAACCCATCCCATGATGTACCGCCATTCGCACTCCACGCTATAACAACTACACCCTTAGAAATTATGGTGGCGGTTATTTGTGGGTCACTTATAGTAACATCGTAATATGGTCCGCTGTTAGTCCATGTAGTTACAGTAAAATTAGAATCTACAATGTTCGATGGCCCCGTTGGCCCTGTTGCTCCCGCAACGCCTTGAGTACCTTGAGCGCCTTGAGGGCCTGTTGCACCGGCAGCTCCATCCTTAGAGCATGATGCAAAAAATGAGACTGAGGCAATGGCAATAGCCGTAAAAAATAAACTTGTCTTTTTCATATAAATATTTTTTAAATGGTTAATATAGGTTTCAAATGTATTAAATAATTTTGAGAATGTCTGCATTTAGTAATAGCTGGGAAACAAAAAATCCCACTGATTAAGCTGATAGTAAGGAGTGCCCGGCAGTAAAAAGAAAAGCCCTGCATCTCTGCAGGGCTCTTAATGATTCATCGCTTATAGCTTATCGTTATTTGGTTTCTTCTTCGTTCTTATTCTTCTTAGGCGCTTTAGCTTTGGTCACCTTTATCTTTATATCATCCTTGGTCTTATCATAGTCTACGCTAACCGTATCGCCTTCGGTAACTCCATTCTTAATTATCTCTTCAGCCATTGGGTCTTCCAGGTATTTCTGAATAGCCCTCTTTAGCGGACGAGCACCATACTGAGCGTCGAATCCTTTGCTAACGATAAAGTCCTTCGCTTCTTTGGTGATCTTAACGGTATATCCAAGTCTTTCAATACGCTTATATATGCCTTCCAATTCCAGGTCAATAATATTGTGCATATTTTCCTTGTCAAGCGAATTGAACACAATAACATCATCAACACGATTAAGGAATTCAGGAGCGAATGTCTTTTTCAACGCATTTTCAATTACACCTTTATCAAGGCTCTCACCTTGTTCTGACTTAGCTGTAGTATTGAAACCAACACCGCGTCCAAAGTCCTTCAACTGGCGTGAACCAATGTTCGAGGTCATAATTATGATAGTGTTCTTAAAGTCAATCTTCCTGCCAAGGCTATCGGTCAAATGGCCATCGTCAAGCACTTGAAGCAATAAGTTGAACACATCAGGATGCGCTTTTTCAATTTCATCTAATAACACCACAGAGTAGGGGTGGGTGCGAACCTGTTCGGTAAGTTGTCCGCCTTCTTCATATCCTACATATCCCGGAGGCGCACCTACCAAACGTGATACCGCGAATTTTTCCATGTATTCGCTCATATCAATACGTATAAGTGCATCATCCCTGTCGAACAGGTATTGCGATATAACTTTTGCAAGCTGTGTTTTACCTACACCGGTAGGGCCAAGGAATATGAACGAACCAATTGGTTTGTTAGGGTCCTTTAATCCTGCACGGTTACGTTGTATTGCACGAACCACTTTCTTAACGGCATCTTCCTGTCCAATAACCTTGCCGCGTAAGAGCTCTTCCATTTTAGACAGGCGTGAGCTTTCCTGTTCTGCAATACGTTGTGTTGGTACACCTGTCATCATAGCTACTACTTCAGCAACGCTGGCTTCTGAAACCACTTCACGGTGTGATTTTGTTTCGTCTTCCCATACCTTCTTGGCAGCATCTAACTGTTCGTTAAGCTGGCGTTCGGTATCCCTAAGGCGTGCTGCCTCTTCGTATTTCTGACTATGTACTGCTTTGTTCTTTTCTTCTTTCAGTTCTTCCAGCTTCTTCTCAAGGTCGAGTATATGCTGTGGAACATTAATGTTGATTATATGCACCCTTGCACCGGCTTCATCAAGCGCATCAATAGCCTTGTCAGGCAAATGGCGGTCGTTAATGTAACGGGTTGTTAAGTATACGCAAGCCTTGATAGCTTCATCGGTATAGGTAACGTTATGGTGATCTTCGTATTTACTTTTAATGTTATTCAATATCTGAATGGTTTCTTCAGGCGAGGTAGGTTCTACCAATACCTTTTGGAACCTTCTTTCCAGGGCACCGTCTTTTTCAATATACTGGCGGTACTCATCAAGAGTAGTGGCGCCTATACATTGAATCTCTCCGCGTGCAAGCGCCGGCTTGAACATATTGGAAGCGTCAAGTGAGCCCGATGCTCCGCCTGCGCCTATCAGTGTATGAATTTCATCAATAAACAGGATAATGTCTGGTGTCTTTTCCAGTTCATTCAGAACGGCTTTAATACGTTCCTCAAATTGTCCACGATACTTCGTCCCCGCTACCAGCGCAGCTAAATCGAGTGTTACCACCCTCTTGTTGAATAGCACGCGCGAAACCTTCTTTTGCGTAATGCGAAGTGCAAGACCCTCCGCAATAGCCGACTTACCCACGCCGGGTTCACCTATAAGTATAGGGTTGTTCTTTTTCCGGCGGCTAAGAATTTGCGATACACGCTCAATCTCTTTCTCACGTCCTACAATAGGATCGAGCTTGCCTTCTTCAGCCATTTTGGTTAAATCCCTTCCAAAGTTATCAAGTACAGGGGTTTTTGATTTTGTATCGGAAGCTGTGCCGCGTTTGCCGCTGCCTCCGCCCATTGCTCCGCCATCATCTTCTTCCTCGTCATCGTCGGCAGGAGTGTTAGGCATTTCAGCTTTTGGGTTTATTTTATATACTTCCAACTCGTGGCGTATAGTTTCGTAGTTAACATTGAAACCATTCAATGCCTTAGCCGCTACACTGTCCTCATCTTTAAGGATAGCAAGCAGCAAATGCTCGGTACCAATAACGGCGCTCTTAAAGAACTTAGCTTCGAGATAGGTTATTTTTAATGCTTTCTCGGCCTGCTTTACAAGTGGAATATTGGCAAGATGGTTTATCTTTTTTGATGTTGGAGGTGCGTAGTTCTCAATAGACTTACGCAGCTCAGTGGTATCAACTGAAAGGGAACGCAGCAATTGCATTGCTACGCCTTCGCCTTCGCGAATAATACCAAGTAACAGATGTTCAGTGCCTATGTAGTCGTGCCCGAGGCGCAATGCCTCTTCTCGGCTGTAGGATATCACATCTTTTACCCTGGGTGAAAATTTTGCTTCCATATATGTGTTTGTGTTAAGGAAGATTCTTAATTGTTGTCAAAGGTAACTAATACTATATACGCAAGAATTTATAAGAGGGTTGATTTTTTGAACTAAAAAATGTTAATAATTTCATAATAAGTTCTTATTCTAAAAAAAACTCTCTTTCACTGTTTTGTATACTTTCGGCACTCTTTAATTAACAAGACGAACGAAATTTTATTTAACTTTAGCAACTAAGCAAATATATACAAAATATGGCAACCGGAGAAACGATTATCCCCGTAAATATTGAGGAACACATGAAGAGCGCCTATATCGATTATTCGATGTCGGTTATAGTATCTCGTGCTTTACCTGATGTACGCGATGGTTTGAAACCTGTGCACAGAAGGGTTCTGTTTGGAATGTATGAATTAGGCGTGCTTTCTAACCGCGCGTATAAGAAGAGTGCCAAGATAGTAGGTGAGGTAATGGGTAAGTATCACCCGCATGGCGATGCTTCTATATATGATACCATGGTTCGTATGGCCCAGGATTGGTCTTTACGCTATCCTTTGGTTGACGGACAGGGTAACTTTGGTTCGGTAGATGGTGATAGCCCTGCGGCTATGCGTTATACCGAAGCGCGCTTACGCAAGCTGGCTGAAGAAATGATAGCTGACATTGACAAGGAAACAGTCGATTTTGCTCCAAATTATGATGATTCTGAGGAAGAACCAACAGTATTGCCTTCCCGCATACCTAACCTGTTGTTAAATGGTTCTTCGGGTATTGCTGTGGGTATGGCAACCAATATGGCCCCACATAACCTTACCGAGGTTATAAACGCTACTGTAGCTTATATTGATAACCCTGCTATAACTGTAGCCGAGCTTTTAGAACATAAGTACATACTTGCTCCCGATTTCCCTACCGGTGGTACTATATATGGTACCGATGGTGTAAAGGATGCCTTTATGACCGGTCGCGGCCGTATTGTGGTAAGGTGTAAGCATATGGAGGAAGTAGTTGCCGGACGCGAGCAAATAGTAATTACCGAGATTCCTTATATGCTTAACAAGGCTGAGCTTATCAAGAAAATAGCTGACTTGGTTAACGATAAAAAGATTGAAGATATTCATGATATACGTGATGAGTCGGATAGGGATGGTATGCGTATTGTAATAGAGTTGAAGAAAGACGCAATACCAAGTATAGTTATAAATAACTTATACAGGCAAACCGAGTTACAATCAGCCTTTAACGTAAATAACGTGGCGCTGGTTGAAATGGCGACCCATGAGCTGGTTAATAATGATAAGGTAGATGAGCTTTTTGCCATTAAAGCCGAATCTAAAGAGAAAACGAGCTTAAGGCCGGTTACCCTTGATTTGAAAATGATGATAGGGCATTTTGTCTATCACCGTAACCAAGTTGTAGTTCGCCGTACCCAATTCGATTTAAGGGAAGCCGAAAAGCGTGCACATATATTACAAGGGTTAATTATAGCCTTAGATAACCTTGATGCGGTTATAAAGATCATACGTGAATCAGAAAGCCCTGATGTGGCACAAGCGCAATTAATGAGCAACTTTAAACTGAGCGAAATTCAGTCTAAAGCTATACTTGATATGCGCCTACGTACACTCACTGGTTTAGAGATGGATAAGATCATCGCCGAGTTCGAAGAAATAATGAAAAAGATTGACTATTTAAAGTCAATTTTAGCTGATGTTAATTTACGTAAGAGCATTATTAAAGGTGAGTTACTTGAGATAAAAGATAAGTACGGAGACGGAAGACGTACACTTATAGTAAATGCCGGAGCCGATTTCCGCATGGAAGATGTTATAGCCGATGAAGATGTGGTAATAACCATATCTCACCTTGGTTATATTAAGCGTACCCCGCTTACCGAATACAGGTTGCAAAGCCGTGGCGGAAAAGGTTCAAAGGCTGCAGAGGCCCGCGACGAAGACTTCCTGGAACACATGTTCTCGGCAACCAACCACAACTACCTGTTGTTCTTTACCAAAATGGGTAAGTGTATTTGGATGCGTGCGTACGAAGTTCCGGAAGGAGCTAAGGCATCAAAGGGCAGGGCAATACAAAACTTGTTGAACCTTGCACCGAACGATAAGATTATGGCGTATATAAACGTAAATACCTTATCTGACGAGCAATACATCAATAACAATTTCATTATTCTCTGTACCAAGAATGGTATTATTAAGAAAACATCTCTTGAAGCATATTCAAGGCCGCGCCAGAATGGTATTAACGCAATAACCATAAGGGAAGGGGATGAGCTTTTAGAAGCACGTCTCACCAATGGTACAAGCGAAATGATTCTTGCATTGAAATCAGGTAAGGCAATTCGCTTCAATGAATCTAAGGTGCGCCCAATGGGTAGAAATGCATCGGGTGTGAAAGCTATTACACTGGGTGGGCCTAAGGATGAGGTAATAGGAATGATATGTATATCTGACCCTAAAGCTGCTACAGTATTGGTAGTATCTGACCATGGATATGGTAAGCGCAGCGATGTGGAAGACTACCGTATTACAAACCGTGGTGGAAAAGGTGTGAAAACATTAAGCATTACTGAAAAAACAGGTAACCTGATAGCTATTAAAGATGTAACCGATACCGATCATCTCATGATCATTAACCGTTCCGGTATTGCTATACGCCTTTCAGTATCTGATCTTAGAGTAATGGGCAGAGCAACACAAGGTGTTCGCCTTATTAACCTAAAGGGTGACGATACTATTGCAGCAGTTGCTAAGATTGATGTTCAGGAAGATGAAATTCCAGTTGATGGAGTAGTTAATCCTGATGCACCAATAGGTGATATAGATTCAAGTGCACCTGCACCTGAAACACCGGAAGCACCATCTGAAGAATAAAAACTCAAAGCCCCTTTAGGGGTTTGGGGTAATATAATGAAGCGCTCACCAAACGGTGGGCGTTTTTTTTGTGCCTATTCCTTTGAAAGCATAGAATTTTAATAGCTTTAGAACTTATAATTCATCGTAATGAAAAAAATCACGAGATCAGCTTTGTCGTTTATTACCCTTATGGCTTCTGCCTACATAGGCTATAGCCAGAACATTGGTATAAACAAAACCGCAGCCAAACCCGATTTATCGGCAGTGCTTGACCTGAATACAGGTAATGATGGAACCCAGGGTTTTCTTGCACCGCATGTAAAGCTATCCGCTACCAATGTGGCGGCACCGGTAACGGCACCTGCAATAGGGCTGATAGTTTACAATACAGATTCAGCGGGAGTTTCCCCGTTTAACGTAATACCCGATTACTATTTCTGGGATGGTACACAGTGGAGGTTATTCTTCACAGGTATTGGCGGTGGTGGCCCAACTGGTCCGACCGGCTCTGCTGGTGTTGCAGGAGCTACTGGTGCTGATGGTGTAACCGGTCCTACTGGAGTAGCGGGTGCAACGGGCATTACAGGAGCTAATGGTGTAACTGGTCCAACTGGAATCGATGGGGCTACAGGCCCTGCTGGTATAGCCGGAGCAACTGGCGTTACAGGTCCAACAGGAATTGCAGGAGCCAATGGCGTAACGGGTCCTACAGGTGCAGCAGGTACAAATGGAACTACCGGTCCAACAGGAGCGAATGGAGCCACAGGCCCAACAGGAGTTGGATTAACTGGTCCTACAGGCCCTACAGGGGTTGTAGTAGGAAGTGGAGGAGGTTCGCCAATAAAAGACAGTGCATGGCTGCTGACAGGTAATGCAGGCACTACTCCCGGCAAAAATTTTATGGGAACAATCGATAATCAGGATGTAGTATTTAAGAGAGATAAGATTCAATCTGGCCTACTTGATAGTGCTAAACAAAATACTTCATGGGGTGTTTATGCGCTTGATTCAGCTAATACAGGCACAGGAAATACGGCTATGGGTTACCAGTCTCTTGCAAATAATACTACAGGAGGCGATAACACTGCAATAGGTTATTTGGCACTAAAAGCTAATACCACGGCTTCAAACAACGTGGCTATAGGAAACCAACCACTTTTAAATAATACAACCGGCACAGCGAATATTGCAATAGGAACACAGGCGCTTAATTTCAATACTACGGGAAGTACTAATAACGCGATAGGAGATGGTGCACTATTATCTAATACAACAGGAAGTACCAATACTGCTGATGGTGTCAACGCACTTTACTATAATACTTCAGGAAGCAGCAATACAGCATTAGGATTTAGAGCAGGATATAATAATACTGCAAACTATGGAGTGTTTATTGGTGACAGTGCTGGTGCTGCAAATACTTCAGGTATTGGAAGTGTATTCGTAGGTTACCAGGCAGGGGCAGCTAATACTACTGGTTACAGTAATACAGCTCAGGGTTATCAGGCATTTCTGAATAATACCATCGGATGGCTTAATACTGCAATTGGGGTTCAATCTCTTAATAGTAATACTTCCGGAAATGAAAACACTGCAGTCGGAGTTTCTGCACTTTATTTCAATACTACCGGAAGTTTCAATACGGCTAATGGAAGGGCTTCGCTTGCAAATAGCACCACCGGGGTCGATAATACAGCCGATGGTTGGGGTGCCCTTGAAAAAAGTACTACTGGAAGCACTAATACAGCTTTAGGGTTTAAAGCAGGCTATAATAATACTACTGCAAGTCAAAATGTATTTGTTGGTGATAGTGCTGGTATAAATAACACAACTGGCGCTAGTAATACTGTATTAGGTTACAATGCTGACCTGGTTTCCGGTGCATTAACCAACGCAACTGCAATTGGTGCAAATGCATCTGTATCTACTAATAATACTGTTACTCTGGGTGCTAATACAGTTACCCAAACAGAATTTAACGGAGCCTTAATGCCATTTTATGGTGCTACATATAATGCAGGTACAGCAGGGCAAGTGCTAACATCGCAAGGTGCAGGTATTGCTCCGCAATGGGTTTCTGTAGTTGGTGCTACGGGGCCTACGGGTGCAACAGGACTTGCCGGAACCAATGGCATTAACGGCCCAACAGGAGCCACAGGTGCAACTGGCCTAGCTGGGGCGGCAGGTACTAACGGAGTTACAGGCCCTACTGGAATTGCTGGATCTACAGGTGTGGCAGGAGTCAATGGTGCAACTGGTTCTACTGGCGTTGCGGGTACTAATGGAACAAATGGAGCTACTGGTCCAACGGGAATAGCAGGAACTAACGGAGCAACTGGCTCTACTGGAATTGCTGGCGTTACCGGACCTACTGGTTCTGGTTCAGCGTCTTCAATAAAAGACAGTGCATGGTTGCTGAAAGGTAATTCAGGAACCGTGGATGGAACCAACTTTATCGGCACAATAGATAATATTCCATTTAACATTAGGGTAGATAATCTGAAGGCAGGTAGGATAGATAATGTGAAAGCAAATACGTTCTATGGCTCTCAAGCCGGTAATTCTATCTCTACAGGAACTAATAATACTGCTGCAGGTATGGTTGCCTTGTTTGGAAATACAACAGGAATCAATAATACAGCAGTGGGTGGTGGTGCACTCAATTCAAGTACTAATGGAAGCGGCAATACGGGAATAGGCTACCAGGCAGGTTATCATAACTCAGCCAGTTCAAGTGTATTTGTAGGCGATAGCGCTGGCTGGAGCAATACAACAGCAGGTGGAAGCGTATTTATTGGCTATCAGGCTGGGGCATTGAATACTACCGGGACTGCAAATACGGCAACGGGTTACCAGACTATGTATAACAATACTGCAGGTAGTGAAAATTATGCAGGTGGCTACCAGGCACTATATACGAATACTACTGGAAGTTTTAACACCGCCACCGGGTATTATGCACTGAATTCTAACACCACTGCAAACGGCAACACTGCCCACGGATTTTATGCGCTTCAAAAAAACACCACAGGTAACGGCAATACTGCGAACGGAGTACAAGCGATGTATTTCAACACCATTGGATATTACAATACCGCCACCGGAGGTCAGGCATTGTATTCCAACACCACCGGAGGTTACAACACAGTTACCGGCGGGTACGCGCTGTATTCTAATACCAACGGAAGCAGTAATACTGCTTTAGGTTATTATGCAGGATATAATGACAAGGCCAGCCAAAACGTATTTGTAGGTGATAGTGCAGGGGCTACTAGCACTACTCCAAGTGGAAGCGTGTTTATAGGTTACCAGGCAGGAGCAATGAATTCTACCGGAACTGCAAATACGGCAACGGGATATCAATCTATGCTTACAAATACCACAGGTGGAAATAATGCTGCCTATGGTGCATATTCATTGGGTACAAATACAACAGGAATTAATAATTCCGCTTTTGGACTT
>DATHOD010000207.1:0-19631 GCA_035485295.1 Bacteroidia bacterium | reverse complement strand
TTGGATAAGATACTGGATAACCAGCCCGAGGATACTGAAAACGTATTTATTAAAACCATTGCCGAACAATTCATGTACGAGAAAAAGCAAATGGTAAAGGAATTGGAATCAGTTGGTATACATGCCATACTAACCCCATCTGCTAACCTTACAGTTAATGTAATTAATAAGTATTTGGAACTAAAAGCGCGGAGGTTGATTTAATCTATTCTCCTGCTAACTTTCTCAGCAAAGTAATATTTACCTCATCCATATTATTCTCTGCATCAGTTTCAATACACTTAGGAATATGTGGAAATTTCTTCATCATAAACCTAAATGCATCCACACCGATTCTTCCTTGCCCTATATGCTCATGCCTGTCTATTCGGCTACCTAAGTCACCTTTAGAATCGTTAAGGTGAATAGCATGAAGGTGCTTTAATCCTATAATATGGTCATACTCTTTCATTACTTCTTCAAACTCATGTTCCGTGCGGATATCATATCCGGCTGCAAAAGCATGGCAAGTATCAAAACAAGTTCCTATACGGTCAGAACCAACCATATCCATTATTTCACGTGTGTGTTCAAACTTATAACCCACATGAGAGCCTTGTCCCGCAGTATTTTCTAAAAGTATCTTTACATGAGAGCCGTGTGTTGCAGCAAGTGCTTCTTTCAAGCCTTCAGCAATACGTTTCATTGCATCATGTTCAGTTGCTTCTCCTGCGGCTCCAGGATGCAACACAGCACCAAAAAGTCCAAGTTCATGGCAACGTTTAACCTCATCTGTAATGCCACCTACTGATTTATCTTGTAGTGATTTATCAGCACTGGCGAGATTGATGAGGTATGATGAATGTGCAAAAATTGCTTTCACTTCCGGATGCAATTTCCATGCAGCAGCAAAGTCCTTCTTCTCTTCTTCTGATATTGGTTTGGCTTTCCACTGCCTTTGGTTGCGGGTAAATATCTGGAATGTATCGAGGTTAAGCTTTGCTGCTTCATCAAAAGCTAATTGTAAGCCACCACTTACTGAACAATGTACACCGAGCATCATGGTATTAAGTATTTCATGTAAAGCTAAATATAAAATTCATATATAATTCAGCTATTAAAAATACTCAACAGGCAAAACTCCTTTAGCAAATTCAACTACTGCATTTCCTTCATTCTTTTTGCCTGAGTCTCCATTTCGCTGCCAATGCCATTTTCCTTTTCAAGGGTCCACATATCGGTTGCAGTTGTTTCGAGCCAGGCTTTACCTGATTTACGGAGAACTTTAACAGTTAATCCAAATGTTTCACTAAAGCCTTGTTCCAGGTCATTAACCGTCATATGAGGTAAAATAGTGAGAGTGCCCTTTGAGTGTACCACCCTGCATTGTCCTATGGTTTTGCTGGGCGTTAACGTTAATTTTTTTGATGCAGCCCCCTTAGCTGTATGCGGTTTTGAAAAGAACTCCAGCTTAAGATAAGGAAACATCTCAGAAAATGATTTCTGTATAGCATATACTTTCCGGTGATCGTTGATTGTGATTTTCATAATTCGGTTAATTGTTTATTCATGAATACTCAGTAAAGGAACCTTTGTTTGAAAGGCCATTTTCTTGGTAGCACTTTTATGGAAAAGATTTTGAAAGAACGGATAGTTATGTGGTATCATCACCAGCATATCTACATTATTCTTTTCAACAAAATTATTTGTCTCTTCCTGCAAATCATCTCCTGATGGATAATACATAGAATGTTCCATATCGCCCAGGGAATTTTCCAGGTTAACTTCTGCAACAGCCTTTTGGTATGATACAAGCTCAGCACGTTTTAATACATCAAATATCAGAACCTTGGAATCGAATAGATTAATAAAGTATTTGAATTTGTTTACCACCTCATCTGAAACGGTAGCAGTATAATCGCATGCCAATGCAATTTTTTCAGGTTTCTTAAACTTCACGTCAGGATGGATTGTAAGCACAGGGCATTTCGCCTTCTTAATAACAGTAGTGGCGTTACTTCCAAAGAAACCATTAGACTTGCCTTCACCAATTAAGCCCATTACTATAAGGTCAGGCTTATATTCATCCATTACCAGTAAAATCTCTTCTACCACGAAGCCGGCACGGATAATTGTTTCCGTTTCTATGCCGGGGTGCTTATGAATAAGTTTCTTGTTAACTGATTTCAACTCTTTGGCATTCTCTTTTTCAACTTCGTCCATTGGAATTACAACTATAGGCACATCGGCTACCGGTACAGGAACAGAAAAAACATGTAAAAGAATAAGTTTAGACTTTGAATATTTTGCAAACTCTGCGGCATATTCCGCAGCATTTTGCGATGAAGGTGTAAAGTCAATTGGAACAAGAATAGTTTTCATGATTTATTTATTTAAAGGGATCTGATGAATTTGATTAATGACCACATATAATCTACTGAAACAACATCCCATTGGGAAGGTGCAAGTAGCAAGAAAATAAGGAGTGCCATGCGCGGGAAAATATGTCTCATATCCCACATAGGTTGTACAAGTCCAAAAGCCAGGGCAGCGAATAGCATATCGAAACCCAATAAATATAGGCTCCAGTATGTTGCAAAGCCTATTATTAGTGTTGAGCCTGCTATTAATTCAATAAATGAAGTAAGGTACGCACCGAATGCGCTAAAGAATTCAGGTACCCCTCTTTCCGCAAGTGGTGTATGAATCTCCTCAATTACTTTGGATATTTTCACACGGAAAATCTTATCATATCCTTGTAAGAAGAACAGTAAGCCTAAAAACACACGTGCAAACAGCACTGCATTAATTTCGCGAATTGGAATGAATAGAGTGATCATGCTTATTTATTTAAAAACAAAGTTACATTCGCTTTCTGCCCAGGCAGATGACCTGCGTCACCTTTTGAGATGACTCTTGTCAGCGATGATAAAAGTGTATGGTTATAAAGTGAATACATAAAAAATGGCTTTTGAATACTAATTACTCCTTTTGTGCATCAGGCATTACTAATACAGGTATTGAAGAATGTCGTATAACATATTCAGCAACACTACCCATAAAAAGGTGTTTCAACCCGGTTCTTCCATGGGTACCCATTATTATCATATCTGCTTTTTTACTTCTTGCCACATTACTTATTTCATATTGAGGTATACCTTCTATGGTTAAAGTGCTGATATTAGCAGCGGGTTTCTTGCCAACAACTTCGGTTATAGCTCTTTTGGCCTCACCCTGAAAGGCTTTTATCAATGTGTCGTCAATTACACCGTTAACCGATGTTGAGCTAATTGCGTTGGTCATATCTATTACACTCAGTATAATAATAGTTGCTGATAATTGATTGGCAAGTTCAATGCCTTTTTTTGCTGCCTTTTTTGAGCAATCGCTGCCATCTACAGCAATTAATATGTTCTTGTAATTCATGTTATGGAGTTTTAGTATTTGATGACAAAATTATATGCCACTATCCCAAAAGCCCATGAGGAGGCTCATTACAGGGACATGATTTACATCATGTCATAATGCAATAATTCCTGCGATAATTGTTGATCGAAGGAGAAATAGGAAGAAATGATTAATGGAGATATACAATTAAGAACGAATTAAGTGATAACAATCATGCAAGTGTATGACATTGCTCCTTTAACAGGCAGGTATTATAGAAGACCTTTGTTTTCCATAATTACAGAATTATGAAAACCGCAGATAAAATAAAGAAGCAAAAACTAAAAATATTAGTGCCTACTGATTTTTCAGGGCATGGTTTAAATGCAGGTGCATTTGCTATTGAGTTATTGAAAAATGCCCCAAGCGAGATTATATTAGAGAATGTCTTCCAGGTACCTAAAGAGAACACAGGCACCCTGATTTCAATTAGCGACATTATTAAAACCGAGTCTCAAGAAAGACTTAATAAAGAATGTGCTGAACTTAAATCAAAAAGCAAAAAAATACTTATCACCACGAAATCTGAAGAGGGGCAGCCGGTTAATACCGTAAAACAAGCTTTAAAAAGGAATAATGCGGATTTGCTTGTTATTGGCCATAATACAAAAATAGATAAGTTTTCAGCATCATTTATTGGACAACCTGAGTTTTGGCCTGCTTTGTTGGTTCCGGGAATGTCCTTTTTAAAAATGCCTAAAGAAGCTATTGTTATTTCTACAACTGCAAACAATGAAGTTAACACGCCTTATGCGTTGAAAGAAATTAGCAAAAGGTTTAAAGATAAAATGCATGCTATTTATTTTACAAAAAACAGTACCGTAGAGCATTTAAAAGCCAGCACCGATGCATTACTTAAGCAGGGTAATATAGGCATGATCATTTTTGTTACATGCAAAGGCGACTGGCTTGAGCAGGCAATTAAAGAGCATCAGCTTGATTCAATATTTTTCTCACATCCTTCACTTTTAATATCTAATAATGGAAGATAAAAAAGGGGAGAGCCATAAAGAATTAAATGATATAGGAAAAGAATTATCTTCGCCCTACATTCATTCACCTTATAACCACATGCCTGACAAGAGTTTTGGAAGTGATATAAACCAGGTTTATAGATTGCTGTTTGAAACAGCCGCTGAAAGCTTATTAATTGTGGACAAACAAGGTGTAATACAATTGGTTAACCACCGCACCAATGAAATGTTTGGCTACGAAGGAAAAGATTTGATTGGTAAGACAATGGAAATTTTGTTACCAAACAAGTATAGCAAGAGCCATGTAGCAAACCGCGATAGTTATACCAAACATCCAAAAAGAAGATCTATGGGAATGGGAATGGACCTTTGGGGAAAACGAAAAAATGGTTCAGAATTTCCGGTTGAAGTAAGTCTTAACCATTTTGAAGCTAATGGCCAATTATATGTAATGGGTTTGGTTACTGATATTACAGAGCGCAGAAAGGCTGAAGATAATATTCGCAAGCTTAATGAAGAACTTGAGGACAGGGTTGAAAAGCGTACGCAGGAACTTGAGGAGAGCCAGAAACTGTACAAAATAGTTGCACGTAATTTCCCTGATGGTACAATTAATGTATTCGATAAGAAGCTTAATTATGTATTTGTTGAGGGAATGGAACTATTTAAATATGGTGTTACCAGCGAGAAGCTGGTGGGAACTCCTTATCTAGATAGGTTACCTGAAGAGGTAAGAGGTTTTATGAAGGAGAAATTGATGGAAGTGTTTGATGGGAAAAACAATTCAGCATTTGAAATAACTTTAAAGGACAGGCATTATTCAATGAATGTAGTTGCCTTACATAATGCTGAAGGCAATATTGAACAGATATTACTGGTAGAACGTGATTCAACACAGCAAAAGAAGGGCGAAGAAGAAATTAGAAAGACACTTGAAAAGGAAAGACAGCTGAATGAATTAAAGTCGAGGTTCGTATCAATGGCATCACATGAATTCAGAACTCCACTCGGTGCAATTCTATCTTCCACATCACTAATGGAAGAATACTTAAGCCGAAAAGATTCAACATTGGATTTTGTACGCGAAAAAAGCGATAGACATATAAAACGTATAAAGTCATCTATTGGGAATTTAATCAGTATACTCAACGATTTCCTATCCCTGGAAAAACTGGAACAAGGCAAGGTTGATTCAAGCCCTGTATTGTTTAAAATAACAGACTTTTCTGATGAGCTGATTGAAGACGTGCAGCCTACGCTGAAAAAGGGGCAGAAAATAGAACATACCCATAAAGGAGCTGCTAAAACAGAAGTGTTTATTGACCAGCAAATGCTACGGAATGTATTGATAAACCTGTTATCTAACGCTAGTAAATATTCTCCGGAGGATTCAAGCATTGAGTTAATAACGACTAATACATCTGATGGCATCGTTGTAAGTATAACCGATCATGGTATGGGTATTCCGGAAGATGATAAGGTGCACTTATTTGAAAGATTTTTCAGGGCAAAAAACTCAATGAATGTGCAGGGCACAGGACTTGGGCTCAATATTGTTAAGCGATACGTTGACCTTATGGGTGGAGATATTTCATTTACATCGAAGGAAGGCGAAGGCACTACATTTACAGTAACAGTGCAAAATATAAAATCATAAACGATGAAAAAAATTCTTCTGATTGAGGACAATCTCGATATGAGAGAAAACACAGCTGAAATGCTTGACCTTGCAAATTATACAGTGGTAACTGCTGAAAATGGCAAGATAGGAGTGGAGAAGGCCAAGTCAGAAAAGCCTGACCTTATTATATGTGATATTATGATGCCCGATCTTGATGGATATGGGGTATTGCATATTGTTAGCAAGGATCCTGAAATAGCAGGAACCCCTTTTATATTTCTTACTGCAAAGGCAGAAAAGAGCGATATGAGGAAGGGAATGAACCTTGGTGCCGATGATTATATGGTTAAGCCGTTTGACAAAGTGGAATTGCTTAATGCAATTGAAACACGCCTGAAAAAGAGCGAACACTTTAAGAAGAGCTATACACGTGATTTGAGCGGCCTGGTTCAGTTTGTAGATGCAGCAACTAAATTCAGTTTACCTAGTTCTGTTTCTACATCTTATAAGGTTCGTTCTTACCAGCCCAAAGAAGCATTATACCATGAAGGTGATGAACCTAATGTTGTATATTTTATAAACAAGGGCAAAATAAAGACCTGGAGGATGAGTCCAGATGGCAAGGAACTAATTACCGGTGTTTATTCTAAGGGAGATTTTTTTGGATTCAATTCAATTTTGGAGGGCACCAATTACCAGGACTCAGCTACCGCCCTTGAAGATACTGAAGCAGCGTTTATTCCTAAAACCGATTTTTTGTCATTGGTTTATTCAAAACAGGAAGTATCGGCCAGGTTTATTAAAATGCTGGTAAATAATATAAACGAGAAAGAGGAACAGCTCCTAAGTCTGGCATACAACTCAGTAAGAGGCAGGGTAGCCGATGCATTAATGAAATTGCAAAAGAAATCTGCACCCAATACTAATCTTAGTTTTTCACGTGAAGACTTGGCTAATATAGTAGGCACATCAACTGAAACGCTTATACGTACACTATCTGATCTTAAGCAAGAAAAGATGATTGAGGTGGATGGGCGTGAGGTTAAGATATTGAATCTTTCTGGCTTGGAAAGAATTAGGAAATTCTCCTGATTCACAATTAAGCTATTTACTCCCCAATTTGGGCTTTGCCGATAGGGATACTGCAATACAAATTGCATAAATCAAAACTGGTATTCCAAAAGCAAAGAGCTATCTGGCCTCTTTGTTACTGCTATACTCATATTAACTTTTTTGGCGATTTAAGCCATATTAAAATCGTGCTTAACAAAGGTAGGCTTTATTCCCCTTTAAGTCTCTACTAACTGTTGTTTTATATCAAATTCTTTCATTACTTTTATATCAATGAAACCTCTATTAATTCTAATACTATCCTTTTCATTGCGCATTGCAGCTTTTGGGCAGCAAAAAACAGTGTATAAAAAACAAATACTTGGTGCTTGGATGCCTAAAAATGCACCTGAAGGTATTTGTATATACAAAGACTCTATCTATTATGCTACTTATTTTAAATCCTTTAAGTATACCCTTACCAAAGACGATACACTTATAATATACTTTAATGGAAATATAGATAAAGGGAAAGTTCTTCTAAAAGGAGACACGTTAATATTTAAAAGTGAATATTTTATACGAAGTAAATAACATGAAGCCCCTATTAACCCTAATACTATTCCTTTCATTGGGCATTGCAGCTTTTGGGCAAGATTACCCCGATAGTGGCTTTACTAATAAAGCAGAGGCCAAAAACCTTATGGTAAATGGCTTAAAGGAAGGGAAATGGATAGAGTATGCAGATGATAAAGGATTTACAGAAGATACTACTGCACCTTACTACTTGCTAATAGTCTATAAGAAAGGTAAAACATTTGGAATAACCAGATTGTATGTTTTTGGAAGATTACACGATGAAACACCCTATGTAAATGGCATTCCAAATGGTACTGAAAAAACGTATAATGATGATGGAACACTAAGGATGATAGTAACATTTAGAGATGGTAAAAGAGTGAAAATTACCGATGGGACTGGCAAAGAAATAAAGCAATAGCATAAAGCCCCTATTAATTCTCATCCTATCCCTTTGCATTGCTTGTAATAATGTTACTGAGCAGGGCTTTACTAATAAGGCTATTCGGAGTGGTGCAAGCATGGAGTTTATACAAGATAGTTTGGGCCATAAGGATATGAAAACCACTATGAACTATTGGGATGGTTTTGAGGAATCAGTTAAAAGGGATATCTCAGAAAAGATAATGGATTTTGTATAAATGGCCTTCTCCCTATCTTATTAATGCGACATTTCCTTTTTTAGTGATTGTTTTACCATCATATGTGGTAGCATCTAAATAATAAACAAATGTATCTGTATTCATTGGCTGGCCTTTAAAAGTGCCATCCCAAGGTATATTCTTATCAGCAGATTCAAATACTTTATTCCCCCAACGATCAAAAATCTTGAAATCCATAGTCTTAATACAATCTCCACGAACATATAGGTAATCATTTTGTCCATCTCCATTTGGAGAAAAGGCATCAGGAATAAAAATGTGGCAATTCACTTCTATAGTTACCATTTCAGTTAAAGAACAACCACTATCACTTATTACGGTAACTGAATAAGTTGTTGTTTGCAATGGATTTGCTATTGGACTTGGACAGTTAATACAACTTAATCCGTTTAAAGGTACCCAAGAATAATTTACTCCACCAGTAGCTATTAGATTAACTGTTTGCCCTGCATTTATTATTGAATCACAGCATATATAAGAAATTGGTAATGGATTAACATTTATTTCAATACTATCTTTTGCAGAGCATGGGCCATTACTTACAGTTACAATGTAATTTGTATTTAATTCAGGGTTTACAATTATAGAAGGGGATATTGCTCCAGTACTCCAATTATAACCTATACCACCAGAAGCAGTAAGAGTGATGCTTTTACCAATACATATAGATTTATTTCCTGCTATAGAAGGAATAGGTAAAGAATCTACTACAACTTTAAAACTGGTATCTTTTGGGCAACCAGTGTTTATAACTTGTACAGTATAGGTCGTTGACACACCTGGTTTTACTAGAATAGAATCTGTACTTGCTCCATTACTCCAAGTATAAGTACCGCCGCCAGTTGCATTTAACACAATACTATCTCCAGAGCAAATTGAGTGATTGCCCTCTATTGTTATGGTTGGTTCAGGAATCACTGTAATCTTTATACTATCATTAACCTTGCAGATACCTTTAGCTATAATAACTGTATAAGTTATCGTATTTACAGGCGTTGCTATGGGACTTGATATTACAGAAGAACTTAAACTAGTTGATGGAATCCAATTATAAGTTGCCCCACCTGAGGCCATTAGTTTTATTGAGTCCCCTCTACAAATACTTTGATTTACACTAACTATTGGAATAGGCTTATTTGTATCTACTATAATCATCACACTAGTATCCTTTGTACATACTCCATTCCCAACAGATACTGAAAATGTTGTAGATATAGCAGGACTTACAGTAATTGTATCTGAAGTTCGCCCATTGCTCCAGCTATAAATAGCACCTCCTTTTGCAGTTAGAAAAGTAGAACCACCTATACAAATAGTATCTTTTCCAGTTATTGTGCTATTAGGAATTGGAATAACAGAAACTTTAGTAGTTATACTCTTAACACATCCTCCCAAAGTATCTTTAACCAAGAGAGTATAGGTAGTTGAAGAGGAAGGGGAAATGTGGATAGTGGTATTAGTTTGTCCTCCCGGAGACCATAAATAAGTATAGAAATTTTTTCCTCCAGAAATGAAAAGAGTACTAGTGTCACCAACACAAATAGATAATTTAGTCCCTGATACATTTACTGAAGAAAGATTACAATATGAATTACACCCAAACTTTGCAACAAAAACTGCTGAGTCACCTTTAGCTGAGTTTATAGTCTCATATGCACCTGGAGTGGCAATACTATCCTTACTTAAGGTAAGCCCGGTAAAGTAAACGTTCTCTTTGGAATCCAAAGCAATACCAACGCCTTCTTCACCATTAGCCCCCCCGTAATATGTACCCCATACAAGGTTACCTAAAGTATTAAACTTGCCAATATAGGCATTTGAGCCATCACCACCTGAGTAATTAGTATGATACGCATTGGTCGTAGATATATTAGTTGATCCAGCAGTTGGCCCAGTCACATACGCATTATATCCACTATCTACGGCAATTCCTAAACCTTCAGTATTACCTACACCACCATAATAAGTCCCCCATAAAAGCGAACTACCTGTAGGATTGAATTTAGCCACAAATGCATTTACAGAGCCTCCAAATATAGTTTGGTAGGCACCTGGAGTGGCTATAAAACTAGGGCTAAAAGCGGTTCCTACTAAATAAACATTATTACTAGGATCAAGCGCAATTCCAGTAGCACTATTGCCTTCACCATAATAAGTACCCCAAAGAAGAGATGTTCCTGAGGGATTAAATTTCGCTGCAAATGCATCATCGCTTCCTATCAAGTTAGACTGATAAGCTCCTGGCGTAGCAATCTTAGTGTTACTATATGTTGATCCTGTAATATAAACGTTATCTGTATCGTCAAGGGCAATTCCCCATGCGGCATCACCTCCTGTACCACCATAATAGGTACCCCATAAAAGTGAAGAACCCGTCGGGTTAAACTTTGCAACAAACATCGGACCATAGGTTGTTTGATAGGCTCCTACAGTAGCTATATTAGTGGTGCTACCTGTTGAACCAGTAATATACACATTATCTCCTTTATCAAGTGAAATACCATAGCTTATATCCATATTTGTCCCTCCGTAATAAGTACCCCATAAAAGAGTTGACCCGGTTGGGTTAAATTTTGCAACAAAAACATTTGCTCCACCATTAATAGTCTGATATGCTCCTGGGGTCGCAATATTTGTAGAACTTTCAGTATGTCCAGTTATATAGACATTATTGTGAGAATCCAACGCAATTCCCTCACCAAATTCAAGTCGAGATCCCCCATAATAAGTTGCCCAAACAAGTGAGGACCCATTGGAATTAAACTTAGCAATATAGGTATCTTCGTTCCCTCCAAAAACTGTTTGGTACGCCCCAGCTGTAGCTATATTTGAAGTACCATGAGTTTCTCCGGTAATGTAAACATTTCCACCAGTATCAACTGCAATTCCCCTCGAGCCGATCATATCAGAGCCGTAAAATGTACCCCAATCAAGACATGGAGTTGGATCAATTATAATGTCACTATTAATATGGATATTCTTAGGTAGAGAAAAGGAGAAAACATTATTACCGCCAATTGTGTACTTAACATCTATTGGTTGTTTATTTTCTTGAAAATAGCTTGAGGGGATATTTTCCGTAAAGGTTCCTGCGCTAACTTTTATTAGAAGTTCTCCATTTACAAGATTTACCTTATCAGCTCCTTTGTATTCCATTTTAATATCATCTACATTAGCCCCTGAATGTAAAATAAATTGATACTCAAATCCAGCAGCATTTTTATGTGATGTATCAGATTTAGATGGTATCAAAAACTCCAAATCTATATGTGGATAAATATTCTTATAAATAACCTCTTTATACTTATACACATAACTAATACCATCTTCAGGTGTTCCCGCAGTGAAATAATTTGAATAGGACTCTGATTTGCAAGAAGCATCAATTTGTGCGCTAGGATTGCAATTAAGCAATTTAATATCTACTCTATGATATTGTCTGGTGTAGTTTACGGGAATAGCAGATTTTAATTTCTGAGTTTTAAATAGCTTATTTAAGAAAGGATTTGAAGAATCCTTTTCATCGATATAAGTGTCATAACTAAAGCCTGTTTGTTTTAGTTGAATATTAATGCCAGGACTGCACAATAAATACTTTACAGTTGTATTTGTCTTATACTCTTGGTCAACTATCTGACCCTTATTTTCTATAAAACCAAAGTTTCTAAAATTAGATCTGTTTATTACTCGTTGCTGCCCATTTACCCTTATAAAAGTTGAAAACAGTAAAATAGCCAACCAATATGGCTTCATACGTGCGGGACTACTAAACATATTATACATCTGCCCCATTCAACAAAGATAGTGAAAAGGCATTTATTATAAAAGCTTCTAGAGCATACCTCTATTTCAAGGAATTGAATTAGTTTTTAATAACCCTATAAAATAATTGTTCTTTATTGATAACAACTTTTACAAAATATATACCTGTCGCAAATTTTGAGATATCTATAGGTACGGGTACAGTAGTTACTTGTTTGGAAAACAAGACACTTCCTGATTCACTAATAAAATATATAGTCGCCATTTTAGCACTATCAAGGTTTGTTATATTCACACTAACCTCATAACGCGAAGGATTTGGATATACGGTTAAACCATAATGCACTGCAGTAAGGCTATCTGATTGAAGACTATTCGTATTTGTTCTTTTATGCTTTACAATTGGCGGGCCAATAGATATTCGCAATATTCTATTGCCGTTCGCATCATACGAGTATTGCCTTTGAGCATTGACAGTATTAATTAATAGGCACAATGACAATAAAACTAAAAACTTATTTATACTCTTGCCATTATTCTGATAAAAAATTGACTTGGTATCCATTTGTATTTAATTTAGTTATATCCATTATCATGGTTATAAATTCTTATTCCTTTTAAAAATAATTTTATTCGTTTTCTTTCCAAAAAAATGTGTAGCCCTAAGGTACCTGCAAAGACTATTCCAGTTATAATTGTCACGCTTTCATTAATTAAAACAGCATTTGAAAGTGTTTGTCCATCAAAATATAATAACCCCAAAAAAGCAGCTCCTGACAATACGCAAGCCATATCAGGTAAAAGCATAATACCGGTTATTCTTGTACTTTGTCTAATACAATTGTAGGCACTTTTATTATCTTTCATATAATTTCTCATTTTTGTATCTCTATTTGCCAAATAATAGAGGCAAGCATTACAAGAATCATCACCAAAATAAAACCCATTCAAAGAAGAATCCTTTATTTGAATTTCCTGCTTTTTGTAATAATAATAGTCATATTTTAAGTTTATTTTGGGGTGCTTCTTTTGTATACTATCATTTTGAGCATTAACGGTAAATGGTAAAAAAACAATAGACACCACATACAGAAAAAAAACATATAACTTAACACTAATTATTACCCTCATACCTACTTAGAATACTTATTAGAGTAAATATAAGAATGCTATTTAAATTACCCATTGTACATATTCTATTTTATTTCAAATTATTATTTCATTAATGGCTAATTATCCAATTACTAATAGGGCCAACCAGCCCCCCCGTAGCACCAGTTATGCTTGACTCATTAAATCCATTTATATAAGAAATATCAAAAACATTTATGGCTTGGACTGAAGTAGCACCAGGATTAAACATAAAATTATATACATTGTTTAGTTCTCCATTAGTTAATTTAGTTAGAGTGTTATTCCATTTTTGTAAAGTACCACTCTTCGATAAACTATTCGTTAATTCTTGTCCCTCATAATCAGCCAAGCCTGCGACAGTTGCATATGTAGCGGCATCAAACCAAGTAGTTTCGTTAAAATTCCATGTATGATTAGTTGAACTATATGCCTGATTAAATAATTCTGTTCCACCACTTTTTATCATAGCCGCAAATATGTGATCATTATTAATTCCATTAACGGTTACCTCACTTTTATTTAATGCAGTACTTGCAGCATCAATGGCATTATAAGCTCCTATCAACCAAACACTATTCCAACTACCATTTTGACTTGCATCTATCAGCTGAGTACGATTTGTGATAAAAGTCCCCCATAAAGAGGAACCGGCAAAAGTAGCATTAAATCCGGCTGCAGGACCTGAGAACGCAGCTGAAAATGCCCCTGTAGTTTCACCATACCCACTTACTCCTATATTTGCAGCCAACCATACTTCCGCTCCAGTTTCAGCCCCAGCAACAACATCTTGCCAGCTTGCCCAGTTACCAGAAATTGCAGCATTTTCGACATATCCTATAATAAAACCAATACCAAATTCTGCCAAGTCTTCCCATCCAAACAACTCTCCATTAGGATCAGTATATATTAAAGGATTATTCAAACAATATGAATATCTGTTAAAACTTTGTGCATATGTAGGGAATTGAACATACATGTCTGGGCTTAACATACGTGCAACTAATGGGTCATATACACGTCCATTCATGTTTATAAGTGCAAAAGGTTGTAAATGCTCATGGCCTGTAAAGCCTCTATATAACCAAGTAGGTATAGTTGGGCTACTTGTATAAAGCCAGGTAATTGGGTCACGATAATTACCCCATGCATCAAAGCTTTGACTTGCAGCTAATGTGCCATCATCAGCTGTTACTTTTAAGATCGATCCAAGGTTATCAGTATAGGTATAATACATATTGGTACTGTTTACTGCACCTGACTGAATTACATACATAGCAACCAAATTACCACCGCATTGTATATAATGAATTTCTATGGTTTGAGCCGGTCCTGAGGCAGGCGTTAAGATGGTTTGCTCATAATCCCCTACAAAATACCTTGTAGTATTGTTGAGAAAAGGATCTACCAGAACAGTTTGTTTACGCTCTTGGTTTGGCCCATAGGCTATATTAAGAGTATAGTTATTCTCTGCAATAGTAGCAATTTTATCAAAGGGTGTATACCCTGGTGCCATAGTTTGGGTATTCATACTGATAAGGCTGCTGGTAGTATTTATTTGAGAAACAGCATTGGGTTGGGGACCATTGTATTCATAGGAACCAATATCAGATTTATCGGTAATATTACCTAGGTAGTCATAAGAAGCTGTAATATTCGTTGGGCCAGAAATCTGATTAAGTCTGTCCATATTATCATAGTTAAAGTTTTCAGATAATCCGGTTAAATTATCTGATCTAGATACCATGTTTCCATTGGATATATCAAAACTCCATATCAAATCCTGTACAGTACCAGACTGAAACTCAACAGGGTAGTCAAGATCGCTATATGTTTTCTGAGTGGTTACTTGATTAGTTGCATTGTACCCCGTTGTATAATTAATATACTGCCCCATTGCGTTCATTGCATTTGCCTGCCATATGACATTACCATTATCCACCCTATTGGCCTGTGTTTCATAACCATTGGAATTGTAATTATATGCCACCCCAAATCCGCTGGGATATGTTTCTTTAATTAAGTGGCTGTAAGTATCGTACTCATATGAACTTACAAAACCAATACTATTTATATTTTCAGTCTTCTGGGTAAGCCTTCTTAATTTATCATAACTATAGAAATATGTAATTCCATTTGCCCCAATCAAAGCCTTAATATTATTCAAACCGTTACCTGATATCACGTAGTCAGTTTTATAAACCCCTTCGGGGCCAGTCATACTAGTTAACCTGCCTAAAGCGTCATACGCATAATTATTATACACATTGCCCTTACTATCTTTTTGATATATTAACTGACCATAGGCATTATACTGATAATTAATTGTGCCGGTATTCCCATCCGTCATTTGAGTTCTTCTGCCATAGGTGTCATATTGATAACTAGTAAACACAGAACCGATTGAGGTTTGATATAATTGCCTGTTACTATAATAAGTATAAGCCATAGAATTACCAGCATTGTCAGTAGTGCTCACTAAAAGTCCAGTCGGGTCGGTTGCTTTTGTTGATGTTGCTAAATCAGGTCGTGTAGTTGTAACCGAAGTAACTCCAGAATTATATTGATATGAGAAAGTAGTTCTTATTGGACCGCCAAAAGATCGAAAAACGTCACTTTCTATTAATCTATTATGATCATCATAACTATTATAGGTTCTAATTGGATTATTTGAAGCTGAAACGGTTTGATAGCTATTACTTTCACCGTATACATTCCCCATTGCATCATATGACTTAATTGTATATATTGTATTAGAAAAGCCATCAGTCTCAGTTCTTGTTTGCCTGTCATGCATATCATAATAAGTGGTAACTGAAGGATTACCTTTTTTCTGCTTAATTATGTTATATAATGAAGTAACTGAAACATCAAATGGATCATTTGGATTATATGCTAATGACGACCAGTTATAATTTGTATATTGAATAACATTATCAGGTGTAGTAATTTGTGAAACCCTACCATAAGCATCATAAACAGTTTGAGTAAGCATGCCATCAGGTGTTTGTTCAAGCGTAGGCTTACCCCATAATGGATCATATAGCCACTGAGTGATTTGAAGCAATGGGTTCTTAATATTTATAGGGAATCGTGAATATAAATCATAAGCGTATTGCGTAGTTTCTGTAGGAAGTCCACTTGATGTTATCTGTTGCTCAGTTATTGTTCCTGTCGCATCATACGTATATGAAGTTAAAACTCCAACATCTTCTGAGACCGAATTTAAATGCCCAGACGCGTCCCAATTGTAAGTACTAGTTCTTGGATAAGGAGGTGTGAGTGGTCTTGAAATTGTGGTTGTTGTGCTCTGAGCTCTTGATGGAATCCATGCCCCACTTTGAACATATGAGGGAGTACTAACATCTTGATTTTCAAAAGCATTACTTGCATTTTGATCTGTAATATTACCATAATTATCGTATTGATATGTAGTAGTAGTACTGACACCTGCAACATCATCAGTATTTACACCCTTTAATAACTTAACCCAATTCCCCACAGAACCTGCACGTGGTACAACAGTATATGTATAATTATCCTGACTAAGTAACACGTTCGTAGAAACTGATGAAGTAACAGAACGGCTTATTTGTTGAGGAATAAGATTCAAGAAGGTGGGATCGTAGGTGTAACCATTAGATATAGTATAAGTAGTTGCATTTTGAGTTATTGTATTAGTTGATGTAACATTTAGGAACCCAATAAAGCCTTTACCATTCGAATTAATAATTGCATCCTGGTATGAATATGTAATTGAATTAGTATCTGCTGTGCAATCACCCACTCCAGTCCCATCTGGTGCAGTAACCTGAGTAACAACATATGAATTCCCATCAAAATCAATATTAGGGAAGGTACTGCTACCGAATTGCGGTTGAGTATATACTGTTTCATTAGGAATATTAGCTCCTGCAGAAAGAGGTTGGTAATAAAATTTTGTTTTTACGTTATACCCATCAACCGCTTCATGAAGGTATTTTGATTGTGCCCCTTGATAGAAATAAAATATGCTGGGCGTATTAGGGTTGTTCAACAAATTGCAATAGAATAAGTCGTTTGTTCCATCTCCATTAAAATCTCCAAATTCTATTTGACAATATTCAGGATCTACATTATCAGGTATTGTATACGTTACTGGAGCAGAAAACTTATTGCCCATACTATAAAACACGTTAACTGTAGTAGTGCTTCCCGGAGTAAACTCCAAAATGTCTGTCTTACCATCACCGTTAACATCTACAGCATAAAAATATACGTTAGGATAGGTAGTAGGATTCTTGCCACCTAAGAAACTTAAGGTAGTTCCAGGATTAGTATATTGACCTCCACCCTTACCTAAAAACATTTGCCATTCATTACAGCCGCAACTACCATTAAAGTAGTAATAAACAGCGTCTGATATGCCATCTCCGTTAAAATCACCATATAAGGCGAACGGTATCCCACTAATTTTAATAGCATCCTGAAGGATTCCAGTATATTGATTTGTAACGTATTCAAAGCCTGGATTATCAGGCTGTATTACTATCCCAAAACCAGGCACACCGTATGATGAAGGGACGCTAGCTTGACTACCTTCATATCTTACAATATACCGTTGACCAGTTCTATAACTAAATACATTAACCAACTCCTCCCTGCCATCACCATCTAAATCCATTGGAAAGGCCTGAGAAAAATCTAATTGCTGTCCCGCATCCACAATCTCGAAATTGGGATTCGATCCTGTAGCCGCTGAAGGTGCAGGATTATTGACACCAGCATTTAGCCAAACCCTCCAATATGCTATACCAGTATTAGGGTCCCAATGGTAATTAAAAACATCCATTTTCCTGTCACCATTAAAGTCGAGATAAAAGGTCCCCCACTGAGTGGGGTCAGTCATTTCATAAGTAGCAATGGAACCTGAAGAAGGTGTAAATGTGGAACCATTAGAAATGTTTGCAACAATATCTACTTCTCCTGCGCAATTTTCAGGTCCCGTACTTGGGAAGTAATTCGTAAAGGTTCCCACTGCCATATCCTCTCTTCCATCTCCATTAAAATCCATAACCTTATAAGTCATATCCCCTGCCCCATTTTGGTTTAATGGAAGAAGATTACTGGTTGGGGAATACCCTGATGGAAAACCAATAGCAGTTCCAGTTGTAAACGTTGTAGTTGCATTACTTATACTTGAGTTTAGCATAGGGCTCCAGTTATTCCATGAAACCGAAATATCGGTACCATTATCATAATTGTACCAGGCCGTGTTTCCTGTTCCAGAACCATTAAGAGATACAAGATCTTCTTTACCATCTCCGTTGTAATCTAATAAAATAAATTGCCGAAAACCAGAACTGGTTGAATTTGTAGTTTGAAATTTAGGATCGGTATTATCATCGGCCAAATAAGAAAAAATCAATGGATTCAGGTATGAACGATCAGCCCCTTCTTCACTGATGCTTTGCAACAATGTTAGACCATTATAATAATAAGTAAATCTATATTCCTTCATAAAAGTAGTATTACTGTTAACAGTAATACTATTTAATACAACAGTGCTATTTAATTGTCCTCCGGCACAATATTTAGAATTAGCATCAGTCTTTGAATCATACGAAAAGGTGATGGAATTATAAGGGGTAAAACCTGCACCTGTATTACCCGTGTAGTCAATTTCTTGTATAGTAACTTCACCATTAGAATTATTGTATTGAAAAGTCATATAATTGCCATAGGCGTCAGTAATTTTATCCACATACCAAGAATATATCTCTGTTTCTCCGCTACCCGCAGGTATTAATTTCGAATCAGCAGTATTTCCTAATTCTATAGTAAGCCCATCTTTAGTTTGCACCTGAAAATACTGTGGGCCTCCACCAGCGGTTGAACCATATGAAGTTGTTTGGGTAAATGATTCCTGCTCCGTACTATATTTTGTACCGTTCAACCCATTTAAACTGCTATTAGTTGGCACTAATCTATTACCATCAAATTCAAACCAATCAGAATTTGTCAATGTTACCCCTTGAGTATAGCCATTATGATAAATTGTTTGTCCAACTCGTGTTATGGCATGAATTCCTGAAAGATTCCAGCCATAACCCAAAAGACCATTTATTCCCATACTATTATATGATACAGATAAACTAGGAGCCATATTATTAGTTCCTTGAGGGACAACTATCGGCACGTTATAGTTAAGATTACCCTGATTAACATTATATGATGATGGGGTTTTGCCAACTGGCAATGATTTATCGAGGCTGCTGGTTATATCAGAAGAAGGAGGGTTATTAGTCGAAGTATAACTTACAGGCAATACAAGTGACTTATCAATATATAAGTGTACTTGTTGGCCCTTGGTAGCAGTAGCCTCAATCCTAGGAAATACATCTACAGAATGTTGGGCAGTTTGGTCTCCAGAGTTACCAGTACCAA
>DATHOD010000206.1:0-11623 GCA_035485295.1 Bacteroidia bacterium | reverse complement strand
TGCAATTATGAGCCCACCAATAACAGCACGGCCTAACGGGGCATTTTGTTCACCACCCTCACCAGCTCCAATAGCCATAGGTATCATACCTAATACCATGGCAATTGCTGTCATAAGTACGGGTCTTAGCCTTGTTTTACCTGCTTCAAGAGCGGCTTCCAGTGCGCTTACATTTTTTTCAACACGCAAATCATTGGCAAAGCTTACCAGCAAAATAGAATTAGATACAGCAATACCAATTGCCACTATTGAACCCATAAGTGATTCAACATTTATAGTAGTGCCTGTTAATGCAAGCATCCATAAGATGCCCATAAAGGCACCCGGTATAGAAAGCATTATAATAAAAGGATCCATCCATCCCTGAAACAATACTACCATAAGAAGGTAGACCAAGGCAATGGCAAGAATTAACCCAAGGCTTAATGTTTTAAATGATGAATTCATTACTTCACTTTGGCCTCGCAAATCAATACGCATACCCGGAGGCAGCTTGCCAAGGGAGTCAATTTTTTGCTGAATGGCATTAGATACTGAGCCTAGATCACGCCCTTCAACATTAGCATCGATGTTCATAACCCGTTGTACTGTATAGTGGCTAAACAGGTTAAACTGAGAAATGCTATTTACCTTGGCAAGGTTGCCCAAAGTCTGAGACTGTGCTGCCGGTAGGTCGGTAGGAGCAGGATTGCTGTTGTCTGTAAAGGTTCCTGTAGTTGTGGTTATAGGAGTATTCATTAAATCTTGTACCGATTTGATCTTCTGATAAGGTGTTTGAATTACAACTGGGTAATTAACATTATTAGCCGGGTTAATGTAAAAGGACGGGCCAACCATAGAACTAGATGATAGTGATATAAGAATATCGTTGGCGACATCACGTTGCGTAAGGCCAAGTTCCGCAGCTCTTATACGGTCTACATCTACCTTAAAAGCAGGATAGTCTAACACTTGTTTAATTTCAACATCTTCTATTCCTGGTATAGCCTTCATTTCATCCCGCAGCTTTTTGGCATATACGTACGATTTGTAATAATCTGCAAACTGAATTTGTACATCAATAGGTGCCGATAGCCCAAAATTTAGGACCTGGTTTACAATGTCCGCTGATTGAAAATAAATTACACAACCCGGGAAATGATCATTCAGGTCCTTTCTTATTTTCCGCATATATTCAGTAGTTGGCTTATGTCCTTCCTTTAACGATATTGTTATATCGGCATCCATACCACTTGCATTGTCAGTATTAATAAAGGCAAGGTTATAGGAAACAGGCACTCCAATCATATCATTGATTGTTTCTATCTCCTTTTGAGGAATTATTTTTTGTATCCGTGCTTCAGCAGAATCAACCAATTTTTCCGTCATCTCAATACGTGTACCTGAAGGGGCACGAAAGTGCATTTTCATCATTCCTGAATCAGTGCTTGGAAAAAAATCTGTCCCTACTATCCCTAAAAGACAAAATGAAGCTGCCAGAGCTATAATAACAAATGTGATGGTGGTTTTTCTGTAATTTAAAAGTAAGTTTAGTAATTTCCCATAAGAGGTCTGGAAGCGTTCAAAGTTATGGTCGCGCCAGTGATTGAATTTTAATCGCAGTCTTTTTAAAGTAGTGAATTTTGGGTCGTTCGGATCTTCATGTAAAGGTTCGCCTTCCATTAACATACGTGCAAGGGTTGGAACTAGTGTTCGTGATAATAGATAAGATGCCATCATTGCTATTACAACTGCCAATGCAAGTGGGCTAAACAAAAACTTTGCCGGCCCTGTTAGTAATACTACAGGAAAAAAAACAATACAAATTGCCAGGGTGGCTACAATTGCAGGAGTTGCAATCTGGCTGGCTCCATCTAATATAGCAACTGTTAATGGTTTGCCCATATGCCTGTTCCTGTGAATATTCTCAACTTCCACAGTGGCATCATCCACCAACATTCCAATAGCCAGAGAAAGACCACCGAGCGTCATGATATTAATGGTATCACCTAAAAGATTCATACCAATTATCGAAACAAAAATGGAAAGGGGAATAGAAGTACAAACAATAATTACGCTACGCCAGCTGCCAAGGAAGAACAAGATCATAAGCGATACCAATATGGAAGCTATAATCGCTTCATGCAACACATTATTAATGGAGTTACGTACAAAAACTGATTGGTCAAAATCTACTTTAAGATCCAAGCCATCAGGGGCTGTTTCCTTAATAACAGGTATCATAGCTTTTGCTGCCTCAACTACAACTAACGTAGAAGCATTTGCTTTTCTAAGAATAGTAAGGTAAGCCGCACGCCCACGATTTACCCGCACTATATTGGTTTGCTCTGCATAACTATCTGAAACTTTGGCAACATCACCGAGCAAAACAGCTTGCCCATTCACAACTTTAAGTGGTATTTGTTCAAATAATTTCACATTATCAGGGCTGGAATTCAGCGCCACATTAAATTCGGTTTCGCCCATTCTGGCCGAACCTGCGGGGATAATTAGGTTTGAGGCTTGTATGGCATTAAGAATGTCGTTAGGTGATAGCCCTTTAGCAGCAAGTGCTTTTGGGTCTATATCAATCATAATTTGTCTGTTCTTACCTCCAAATGGAGCAGGGGTTGCTAAGCCGGGGATGGTAAATAATCTTAAACGAATAAAATTAAGAGCATAATCGAATATCTTTTCTTCAGGCAGGTTTTTGCTGCTTAATGTAAGTTGGGCAACGGGAACATTGGTTGCATTATATTGAAGTATTACCGGTGGAGTCATACCCGGCGGCATAGCCCGTAACGCAGTACTCGAAACTGCTGTCATCTGAGCAATAGCAGCGCCAATATCTGCACCAGGTTCAAAATATACTTTAAGAATACCAATGCCAGGTATTGAGGATGATTCTATTTTTGAAACTCCGTTTACAGTGCTTGATATGGCCCGTTCATCAAGAAAAACGACTCGTTTTTCAATATCATCTGCTGAAAGGCCTGGATAGTTCCATACTACAATAACCACGGGAATATCAATATTGGGAAATATATCTACCAGCATGGCCCGAATTGAAAGTATCCCCATAAGCAGGATCAGCATCGCCATTACCGCAACTGTATATGGCCTGCGTAGCGCAAGCCGCACAATCCACATCATAGGTTATATCTTATATTCTTCTTGTTAGCACTCATGCCACATATCAACTATATGATTTGGAAATTGTTTTAAGGTTCTTGTATATCACCTCAAGCTGGCCATGAAACCTTTTTACTTCTGGCTTTGTCAGCCCTCTCATAATATATTTATTCTGTTCACTAATAACAGATTGGATTTCAGGAATGCTTTTCTTCCCTTTTACTGTAAGTTGTATCCAATATTCTCTTCTATCTTTTGGGTTTTGGGTCCGTTTAATAAACCCTTTCTTGCTTAAGTCATCCAATACTCCCACCATCATTGTTTTGTCAATATGCAAAGTATCTGCAATAAATTTCTGACAACAATTATCACCCATTTCACTTATTAATATAAGTACTGAGAAATGCCTTTCTAACCCAAGGTGTTTAAGCTTTTTGGCAAGCAATGACAGGTATAGGCGCCCTAATAGATTAAATTTTCTTCCAAAAGAAAATTCTTCGAAATCAAATATGGATATCTCTTCTTTGGGCATGGGGTTTACTATGAAAGAGGAAGCAAACATAGTTTAATTCCTTAATAGTTTAGAAACTAAACTAATTAAGAAATGTTAAATTTTTGAGAGAGCATTGTAACTACCTTCTTATCAATGGGAAAGGTGACATCATTTTCTGAAAGCGATTCAATACTTAACCATCTGAAACCAATAGCACCATCTTTATGCTCGGTAAAATCGAAAGCTTTTTCTGAAATTGTTATATTAATGAGAGATAATGCTTTAATAAGATAATAAATACTTATTACCTGTACTTTAGCGTTAAAGGCAGAAGGCTGAAAGAAGTCTGTGGTATAGAAATGGTCAATTACCTCTACTTCAAGTGCTGTCTCCTCCATCATTTCCCTTTTTATTGCATCTATAGTCCCCTCACCAAATTCTAAACCGCCACCGGGGAACTTTGTAATATAATGTCCGTATACTAATTCGTCGGTAACCAAAACCCGATAGTGTTCATCAATTAAAATACCATAAACACGCACATTAAACGGGTAGGACATAGCAGCAAAAGATTAAAGAATGCGAAAATACAGATATAATGATACTGGAAATCAACAAGAGAGTGTTAAAAAGCAGTAGTCTGTAAGCCAATTAAGTACAGAACATCGAGATAAATTTGGGAGTTTATACGCTGAATACATTTATGAGGACCTTATTAAAGCATATTTCACTTGTAATAACTGGTACAATAATATGTACCAATACTTCTGCAATGACTGCTTCTGAGTATATTCAGAAATATAAGGATTACGCAATTGAACAGATGCTGGTGTACAATATCCCTGCAAGTATTACTCTGGCGCAGGGAATGCTTGAATCTGATTATGGAAACAGCCCGTTGGCAGTGTATGCCAATAATCATTTTGGAATAAAATGCCACGATGATTGGGCCGGCCCATATTATATGTACGATGATGATGAGAAAGGGGAACATTTTAGAAAATATTCAAGCGTAGATGACTCTTATCGCGATCATGCAGAATTCCTGAAGTCAAGGCCATGGTATGCCTTTTTATTCGAATATGCTCGTACCGACTACCGTGATTGGGCTGTTGGACTTTCGAAAGCTGGTTATGCCACAGCGCGAGATTATTCAAGACGCTTGATAATGCTTATTGAAGAAAATCAATTATTCGCATACGATACAGTTCTTCAATCTTTACATGGTTACCAAATACTGTATGACCCAAATGAGACTTCTGAAGCATCAATGCCACAACCGGTGGTAGATCATATTGTTATACAGAAAGGTGACTGCATATATAAGATTGCCCGTCAATATTGTGTAGACGTAAATTTGCTTTGTAAGGTAAATGGGATATCTATTAATGAGTCATTGGTGCCGGGTCATATTCTTTACCTTAAAAGCAAAGCCGTAAGTCAGACAGCTCGCTACCATATTGTAAAGGAAGGTGACACAGTCCCTGCAATTGCAAAGAAATATGGATTGGATGTGAAGGACCTTTGCCAGAAGAATGATCTTACCCAAGATTCTATTCTTACTCCAGGCGATATGATATTCCTTTAAATAACTACTTTTTTGGCTTAGCAGGAATTAAGGAAATATCCTTGTTAACCTCAGTTTGGAATGAGCTTTTATCTTCTACGTTAATATCTTCCTTGTAAGGATCAAAGCCATCTACTTGCACAATGGCATGATACCTACCTGCAGGTAATATTATTACATATCTTCCCGTTGCGGAGTTAGGAACGTAATTTCCATAAAGTTCTTGGGTCTTAGCATCACTTACAGTAATCATTACATCAGTATAATCTTTAATTTTCACTGTAGTGTCAGAAGTACTGATTAAGCCTTTCACGACTGAATAACGCTGATCAACTGCATTAAATGTTACTCGGTAAATATCCAACCCTCCCAATCCTCCTTTGCGCACTTGCGATATATATCCATAGCGCCCGTTTGTTGCCAGACGGAAGTTCATATCATCATCGGGTGTATTGATGGGATAGCCCATATTTTGCACCGACTGCCATTTGTTTGCTGAATCGCTTAAACTTGCTTTAAAAATATCATACCCACCCATACTTGTATGTCCTTGCGAACTAAAGTAGAGTGTTTTTCCATCAGGTGAAATGTTAGGGAAATCTTCATTGCTTGGCGTGTTTATTACAGTCCCCAGGTTCTGTGGAGTACCCCAATTTCCGTTTGGTATACGTCGAGATACATATAAGTCTATTCCACCAAATCCACCTGGTCTGTCACTTGCAAAGTATATAGTACTTCCATCAGATGTAATAGAAGCGGCAATCTTAGACTGTCCCTTTTGATTGATAACTTCCGGCAATTGAACTGGTGTTGAAAATGTTTTATCTGCCTGTTCATTGGTTATATAAATGTTTCCAAACCCTTTTTTATCTATATAATAGAAAAGCATATAGTCTCCTTCTTTTGAAAGGCCAATGACTTCTTCGCTCTTTCCAGGCATATCAATGGGTGAACCAATTCCAACTGCTGGAGTGTATTCACCGTCTTTTACACGTGATATATAAATAGAAGGAGGGTAGCTGTTAACTGTTGCTTTTTCTTTGCCTGTTCCGGCACGTTTGCTGTTAAATACCAAGAAAGATTCATCGGTAGGCACAAATGGGTAGTAATCGTCATAAGGAGAATTAACATTTTTCCCAAGGTTCTCAAATGTTGCGCTGATTGGGAACTTCATTAATTCTTTTGCATTTATACAATATTGTATTTCTAAATCAGCATCTCTTATGTTTTCTGATGCACCTCTTCCTTCTTTCTTAAAGTCTGTAAAGGTCTTTATAGCATCATCAAAACGATAAGCAAACTGGTATGCTCTAGCAAGCAGGTATAAAGCATTTGGGTAGTTTTTCTTTGAATGTACAACAAGTTCAAGATAGGATATGGCTTTGGCTTTATCGACATTAGTATTGAGATAACATACACCAACACGATAATTGAATAATTCGTTTTCCGGATATTTATCTACAAGAGTTAAGTATGCTTCAAGTGCATCTTCAAAATCTCCTTGTGTAAAATAACCATCGGCTTCATTTACACCGGAAGTTGCTACGGCGTCATCTTGTGCATATAAGCTAATAGGTAACAATATTGCAAAAAGCGCAATGGCAATAAATATGATTTTTCTTTTTAGCATAAGGCTTATTCTTGAGGCTATAAAGTTATAAAAAAGTGAATGTCAAAATAAGGTATCTGGGTTATAACCCTTGGCTTTTGAATTTTATTCTTCCGGTGAATAATTCAAAAAACATAACTAGATCAGCCGCAAAACTATAGAAAGGATTTTTAAATGTAGCCGGCTTATTATGTTCAAAGAAAAAGTGCCCTATAAAGCCCAAGCCATATCCCCATAGCGGCGATGCAAACGCCCACCATTTATTATTAAAGGCTACTAAAACTAAAATGAGAAAAATTAAACCTAATGATGTTCCAATAAAATGTAGAGTGCGGCAAACAGGTTCAGAATGTTGCTGAAGATAAAAGGGATAAAATTCTTTAAATGAATTAAACTTGTTGGCCATGTTTAATGCTATATTTTGTTAGGTAAAGATAAGAATGTAGAATGAATGACTTGTGTTAAATAGATTTAGAAGGATTGTGGGTATAAAAAGTACGACTTAAGGGATTTTTTCGTACATTTACTTTAATTGGTTTAGTCAGAATCCAACTTTTTAACCACTTAAAATAATCCCAACCTTTAGTCATTATTTTACGTAATAGTGGATAAAGAATAAAAACCGCAAACGAATTTAAATCCCAGAGCATGAAAAAAACACTACTTATTTGCCTTATTGCAGTTATTTATGTTGGCAACTTGCATGCACAATGCACAGATTGTTATAAAGGTGGACATCTTAGCAAACGCCATTATACCAAGGCTCAGGCTCACGCTTCAATTAACGGAGGACTTTCTCAGAGTTATTTGGCTCAAAACGTTTGCGGGTTGAATTATACCCAGGAAACAGTGTTTACTGCCAAGCGTTATAATCCCGTTAGCGGACCTGCACCAACTGGTTTTCCTGTCAACCTTAACATTACAGGGCTTCCCAGTTTAACATGTGCTTCAATTGTAAAGGCGTACCTTTATTACGGATGTACGTATACCGAAGCAAGTCCACCATCTACATCAGCAACTGTAACTAATCCTGCATTAGGTACTTCAACTGTTTCTTCTGTAATGGTGGGAACAACAGCTGATAATATTTGCTGGCCAGGTCCGGGATCAGCAACCTACCGTACCGACGTTACTTCACTAATATCAGGTAATGGGACATACAGGGTAGGTTTAAATGGTTTTGCGAGCGCTGATAGTGAAGTGGATGGAATTACACTTTTAATTATTTATTCCGATCCGTCTGCCTCATATAGTGGAAGCATTGTTTTATATGATGGAGATATGAGTAATGATATTGGTACCCCTGAATCATATACTGCAAAGGGTTTTAATGTTTGCGGTGTTACTGCCAATGCAAATGCATTTACTTTACTTGCTGACGTGCAAAATAATGTAAACAGCGGAGTAAATACCGAAAATTACAATGGCGACAGTGCTACATTTTCGAATAACTTTTGGAATTACAATGCGATTCCTGTTAACCTGACCTCAGGTCAGGATTCAGTTGTTTACAATACGTACACTAACAATACCAGCGACTGTTATTTTATATCATTAGTTGGACTGTATTGGCAAAATACTAATTGTGTTACCTGTGTTCCTGCAGTTACTACTATGACGCTAACAACTTCTTCAATAGCTGCTACCTGTGGTTCGAATGGATCAGCCAGTGTTGGTGTTACAGGCGCAGCAGGCCCGCTTACATATAGCTGGAGCCCTTCCGGACAAACTACCGACACAGCTAAATCACTTTCAGCCGGAACTTATACCGTAAGTGTTTCAGACGGGTCTACATGTGTCACAGATACGGTTACAATCACAAATTCCGGAATGACAGTTAATCTTTTCTACACAAATGCAACCTGCTCAACACCAGGCTCAGCAATTCTAAATGTAACAGGTGGTACTCCACCGTATACCTATATGTGGAGCAATGGTGCAACCACAAGTTCTGTAAGCCTGAGCGCAGGAACGTATTATGCTTCGGTTACCAATGGTGTAGGCTGCACAATAACAGATTCAGTAACAATTAATAATTACTCCTCACTATATAGTATAGCATATTCTTCGCCAGTAATCTGTCTTCCTAACTCAGGCTCAGCATGGGCAACCATATATTATGGCACACCACCTTTTACGTATAGCTGGTCTCCGGGGGGGCAAACTACTGATAGCATATCAGGGCTTTCAGCTGGTTCTTATTCTGTTACGGTTACAGATAGTAATGGATGTTCAATGATGGACAGTGTAGCTGTTTATAGTGACACTGTTTCTTACTATGCTTATGGTTCTCCAACTGTAATAGTGCCGGGAGATAGTACTCTACTTTCTGCATATTGCAATGTAAGTGCAACTTATTCATGGGCGCCAGCTAGTTCAGTAACATATCCTGATTCAGCAAATTCGTATGCAAAACCAACCGTAAACACCACTTACACGGTTACTATTACAACCGCTTGTGGAGTATTTACCGATACAGTAACTATTTCAATGGGTTGTATAAATCCGTATGATGAAAGTATATGTATAGTAACAGTTGATACCGCTACCGATCGCAATGAAATTATATGGGGAAGACTCAATTCTCCACCGTCAGGTTCATATAATGTGTACAGTGAAAACTCATCTTATTCGTTTTCTTTGATAGATAATCAACCATTATCTTCTTTGAGTGAATATATAGATACTGCTTCACGCCCTTGGCTTGGTTCCAATACTTATGCTTTAGCGACAGTAGATTCCTGTGGGGTTTCAGCTATGAGTTCTCCTCATACCACGATATTCTTAACAGATTCATCTTCTGCAAATTTGAATGTGCTTAACTGGACTGCCTATGTTGGTTTCACTCCGACAGAATATTTGATATATAGGGGACCCGCTTTGAATGCTCTTACTCTTATTGATTCGGTTTCTTCAACTACGCTAACGTATAAGGATACATTGCCACCTTCCGCCTGTTTGTATTTAATAGCTGCAGTAAGTCCATCAGGATTGTGTATACCTACTACAAAAGTAAAACCGCATTCTGGCCAGCATGGAACCGTTTCACTTTCAAATTCGAGAGTTGCGAATAACCCTACCGGTATACAAACTTTAACTAATTCATTCACTGGAGTGAATATTTATCCTAATCCGGGGAATGGATTGATTACCTTGAGTTATTCACTTGAAACTTCTGGCAGTGTTTGTATTAGTGTTATTGATGAACTTGGGCAGATAGTTTATGATATGAATGAACAAAGGGGGGCAGGTAAGGTTAATGAGCAATTAAACCTTGAATCACTGGCGGCAGGTATATATTCATTGCGTATGCAAACCAGCAGTGGTATCGCAATACGTAAACTTATGATTATAAGGAATAGGTAATTTCTCCTCCATTAAAATTAAAACCACCTCAAATGAATTGGGGTGGTTTTTGTTTTACTCATATTCAGTTATATGAGTTTGTGGTAAATCTGTATCTCCCTAAACGGAAGTAGATCAGTTGGTAGGGCCTGCTCGACCTAGTCATTTAGACGGGCATCAGCTTCCCAAGCTGAGAGTCGCGAGTTCGAACCCCGTTTTTCGCTCTAAATGTTAAAAAAACTTAAAACTATTGTTGAATGCATGGGTAAGCAGACTCGAACTCCCGACCTCCAGGTCCCGAACGTGGCGCGCTCACCTAGCCTACGCTACAAACCAAATTAGTAAATCCGTGTTACCCTGAGAGCTCTGGAAGGCTTGAAAAGGTTGTTAAAATTATTAAATTTGCTCCACTTAATTAACCAGTATGGTGAAAACTAAACATATATTTTTCAGTGCATTAGCTTTTTTACTTGCAGCATTTTCAGTGCAAGCGAGTGGTATAAAACCGAGCGAAAAGAAACATGATATAAAAATTACTCTTGTTGGGTTCCATAATACAGTATGTTACTTGGGTTGCCAATACGGAGAGAGCACTTACATATTTGATACTGCGAAAGTGGATGATAGGGGAAATTTTGATTTCACCGGTGAAAAGGAATTAGATGGAGGAGTGTACTTTGTGGTATCGGCAGATAAGCGTAAGCTATTTGAATTTATAGTCGATAAGGAGCAAAAATTCAGTATAAAGGTTGACACTACTGATTATATAAAGTCAATGAAAATAACAGGTTCGGAAGAAAATGAACTGTTTTACGAATTCCAAAGAAATGCTACCGAGAAGCATGAAGAGCTTGAAAGATTACAAAAGCAACTTAAAGAAGGCGATAAGGTAGATGCACAGAAAAAAATAGATACCCTCGATGCTCAGATGAGAAGGTATCGGATTGCATTTACTGCTAAGCATTCAGATATGCTCATAGCGAAGTTGCTGAATGCATCAGATGAACCTGTTATACCCCCTTCTCCAATACTCCCCAATGGCAGAAAGGATTCAACTTTTGCGTTTCGTTATTATAAAGCACATTTCTTTGACAATGTTGATTTTTCTGAGGGCAGGCTAGTACGTTCTCCTGTGTTTTATCCTAAGATAAACCAATACCTCACACGTCTCACGGTTCCTTCCCCTGATTCGGTTATTGTTGCTGTAGATTACCTGATTGAGAAATCTAAGGCAAGCAAGGAAATGTTCAAGTTTATGGTTGCCTATTTAATATATAAATACGAAAGCTCTGAGATAATGGGTATGGATGGAGTATTCGTGCATATAGCAAAGAAATATTACACACCTGATCAGGCATATTGGACCACAGCATCGCAAATAGAAAAAGTACAGGAAAGAGCATCACTGCTTGAACCTATCCTTATCGGGAAGAAAGTTCCACAACTGGTGTTACCTGATTCAAATAATGTAATGCAACCGGTTGATTCTATTAAGGCC
>DATHOD010000205.1:0-26421 GCA_035485295.1 Bacteroidia bacterium | reverse complement strand
TATGTCTAACGCATTTTATAAAGTACCACAGGCTAAAAATGAACCCGTAAAATCTTATGTTCCCGGTTCACCTGAAAGAGAAGAATTGAAAAAGGTTCTTCGCCAGTTCATGTCTGAAGAAATGGATATTCCTATGCACATTGATGGCAAGGAAGTCCGTACAGGGAAAAAGGTAGCTATAAGACCACCGCATAACCATAAACATATTGTAGGGTATTTTCATAAGGGTGATTCATCGCATGTAAAGAAAGCAATTGAAGCAGCTAACAAAGCTAAGCAAGCATGGAGTGAAACACCTTGGGAGCAACGTGCTGCTATATTTTTACGTGCAGCAGACTTAATGGCAGGCCCGTACCGTGCTGCTATGAATGCAGCAACTATGATAGGCCAGTCGAAGAATGTATACCAGGCTGAAATTGATGCTGTGTGTGAATTAGTTGATTTCTTCAGGTACAACGTTCAGTTTATGACTGAAATATATCACCAGCAACCGGAATCTGCTCCGCTTACCTGGAACCGTACCGAACACCGTCCACTGGAAGGATTTGTATTTGCACTTACTCCTTTTAACTTTACTTCTATAGCAGGTAATTTGCCATCGGCACCGGCTATGATGGGCAATACCGTGGTGTGGAAGCCATCGAACACACAGATATATGCTGCGAATTTGATCATGCAAATATTTGAAAAAGCAGGTTTGCCTCCGGGAGTCATTAATCTGGTATATGTGTCAGGCCCCGAAGCAGGTGATGTAATCTTTACACATCGCGATTTTGCAGGTATTCACTTTACTGGTTCAACCGAAGTATTTAATGGCATTTGGAAAACAGTTGCCAATAATATGGATACGTATAAATCTTATCCTCGCTTAGTTGGAGAAACAGGAGGGAAGGATTTTATAGTAGCACATAATTCTGCCGACCCTAAAGTGGTTGCTGTGGCAATGGCAAGAGGGGCGTTTGAATACCAGGGACAAAAATGTTCTGCAGCTTCAAGGGCGTATATTCCGGCTTCTATATGGAAGGATGTAAAGAAGTACTTATGTGAAGATTTAGCCTCTTTTAAAATGGGCGATGTGGAAGATTTCACCAATTTCATTAATGCTGTAATAGATGAAAAATCATTCGATAAGATAAGCAGCTATATCACAAATGCTAAAAAGGATAAGGACGCAACAATTGTTGCAGGTGGCAAATTCGATAAATCGAAAGGATACTTTATAGAGCCAACCGTTATTGAAGTTAAAGACCCGTATTATCGCACCATGTGCGAAGAAATATTCGGTCCGGTACTTACTGTATATGTATACGACGATAAGAAATTTGAGGCTACACTTGATATAGTAGATAAAACATCGGGTTATGCGCTAACCGGTGCTATTATAGCAAACGACAGGGATGCTGTTATGCTGGCGACACGTAAACTTACGAATGCAGCGGGTAACTTTTATATAAATGATAAGCCGACAGGTGCTGTAGTTGGTCAACAACCTTTTGGTGGTGCAAGAAAATCGGGTACTAACGATAAAGCGGGTTCAATGCTAAACTTATTACGTTGGGTATCGCCACGCAGTATAAAGGAAAACTTTGTACCACCTACAGATTATCGCTATCCTTTTATGCAGCCTGATAAGAAGGGGAAATAGCTTTTACAGTCCTTGTAGCTGGTCTAGAATAATATGAAGTATTGCTGAGTGGAAGTTTTCTACTATGCCATAGCTGCGGGTTGCCGAAGGAATAACAATATTAACGTCGCCCAACTTAGCAAGCGAATTCTCTTTTGTAAAGCCGCTCAGAGTAATTACTTTTCCTTTCATCTCCTTCGCTTTCTTCACTGCATTCAGTATGTTTTTTGATTCACCTGAACTGCTTATTGCAATTAGCAAATCGCCTGGCAAGAACTGGGCAATTATCCATTCTTCCATTGCTTTTTCCCAGCCATAATCATTGGCATAACAAGTGATCATAGCTGCATCGGTGAATGACATAGTGCGTTTGCGCCCCATTTTCATATAATCTTCCATCATGTGAGAACAGATGGAATTAGAACCTCCATTACCTATGAAAAAAACACGCTCGTGATCACGCACAAGTTCTAATGATTTCTCTAAGGCTGGTTTTAAATCAGGGTCAGCAAAATTTGAGGCAAACTCTTTCTGGTATAATTCAAGTTGTTTCATAATTCTAGGTTGTAATAAAATCGGTGCAAATTTAAGCATTTCCAAAGCATCATGCTTTTTTAAATAAAATAGGTGCGCATTTTCTGTAATCTTCTTATTTTTATAACCTTTGCAACAACAATGGCAAAAACAGTAGTAAAAGAGAATACGGAGACTCCTTTAATGAAGCAGTACAACGATATTAAGGCAAAATATCCTGATGCTTTATTATTGTTCCGCGTAGGCGATTTTTATGAAACATTCGGTGAAGATGCCATAAAAGCTTCAGCTATTTTAGGTATAGTACTTACCCGCAAATCTGCCGGATATAGCAGCAATATTGAGCTTGCCGGATTTCCTTATCATTCGCTTGATATTTACTTACCCAAACTAGTTCGTGCGGGTCATAGGGTTGCGATTTGCGACCAGCTAGAAGACCCTAAGCTGACGAAGAAGATTGTAAAGCGTGGAATAACCGAGCTTGTCACTCCCGGTGTTTCATATAACGATAAGATACTTCAGCATAATGCGAATAACTTCCTTGCAGGGGTTTATTGGCAGGGTAAGCAAGCAGGTGTGGCTTTTCTTGATGTTTCCACCGGTGAGTTTTTAGTGGCGCAAGGTGACCAGGATTATGTAGAAAAATTATTGCAAAGTTTCCAGGCTACTGAGGTACTATATCCTAAGGATAAGAAGAAAGAGTATTCTGAAATATGGGGCGAAAAGTATTATAGCTATGCACTTGATGGCTGGATATATACAGAGGAATATGGGAGGGAAACTCTGTTAAAGCATTTTGGCACCAAATCACTCAAGGGGTTTGGTATTGACGGTATGCCTGAAGCTATTATTGCTGCCGGGGCTGTACTACATTACCTTGCCGATACCCAGCATGATAAGGTTAAGCACATAAATAAAATTGCGCGTATTGAGCGTGATCATTTCGTTTGGCTTGATGAATTTACCATTCGCAACCTTGAACTTATTCAGCCTTTACATGATAAGGGCAAGTCTTTGATGGAGGTAATCGATAAAACATCTTCACCAATGGGTTCTCGCCTTTTAAGAAGGTGGGTTGCCTTTCCTTTGAAGGAAAAAACATTGATTGAAGAGAGATTGGATATGGTTGATTTCTTTCTAAAGCAAGAGGAGTTTTGCGAGAAGATGGATCAACAGATAAAGACCATTGGCGATTTAGAGAGGATTATTTCTAAAGTGGCGGTGGCACGTATTTCGCCTCGTGAAGTAGTTCAGTTAAAAAGTGCTTTGCGCTCGCTCGAGGTAATACAACAGGAATGTAGTTCAACAAAAAATGCACATCTAAAAAAAATAGCCGACCAATTAAATCCTTGTAAGGCTATGTCAGAAAGGATTGAGGCGGAAATTATGGCTGACCCCCCTGCACTGGTGAATAAAGGAAATGTAATCGCTAAAGGAGTCAATGCTGACCTGGATGAGCTTAGGGCAATTGCTTATTCAGGTAAAGATTATTTAGTACAAATACAACAAAGAGAAATACAACGTACGGGCATATCATCATTGAAAGTTTCATTTAATAATGTGTTTGGCTATTACCTTGAAGTGACGCATGCACACAAAGACAAGGTACCAGCAGAATGGATACGTAAGCAAACCTTGGTTAATTGCGAGAGGTACGTCACCGAGGAACTGAAAAAATATGAAGAAAAGATTTTAGGAGCTGAGGAAAAGATTCAACAGTTAGAAGAAAAATTATATACTGATCTGGTACTTGCTTTATCTGACTACGTAGCCCCCGTGCAGCTAAATGCAAGTTTAATAGCAAGGCTCGATTGCCTTATTGCATTTGCCAAAACCGCTAAAAGGAATGGGTATGTGCGTCCACATATTAATGATGAAAAGAGCATAGATATTAAGAACGGAAGGCACCCGGTAATTGAGCAGCAATTGCCACCGGGTGAAGCTTATGTTGCCAACGATATTTTTCTGGATGAGCAAACACAGCAGATATTGGTGATTACAGGGCCTAATATGTCTGGTAAATCGGCATTATTACGGCAGACTGCACTTATTGTGATAATGTCTCAAATGGGCTGTTTTGTTCCTGCACAACATGCAGAAATAGGTATTGTAGATAAGGTTTTTACTAGAGTAGGGGCATCCGATAATATTTCTTCGGGTGAATCTACCTTCATGGTTGAAATGAATGAGACCGCAAGTATACTGAATAATATATCGGACCGTAGCTTAATTCTATTAGATGAGATTGGAAGAGGCACTAGCACTTATGATGGTATTTCTATTGCCTGGGCAATTGCAGAATTCCTTCATGAAAACGCAGGCGGTAAGGCAAAAACTTTGTTTGCTACCCATTACCATGAACTTAATGAAATGGCAACTGTATTTAAAAGAATAAAGAATTTTAATGTTTCCATTAAAGAGGTTGGCAACAAAGTGATATTCCTAAGAAAGCTTGTTCCGGGCGGCAGCGAGCACAGCTTTGGTATTCATGTAGCGCGCATGGCTGGTATGCCTGTTAAGGTATTGCAACGTGCAACTGAAATGTTGAAACAATTGGAAAATACCCATTCACCTGCCATGCATAATGAAGAAGTAGAATCAGGTAAGAAGGATGACGATTACCAATTGAGTTTCTTTCAACTAAACGATCCCGTGCTTGAGCAAATAAGGGAAGAAATAAAAAATACTGACATCAATTCACTAAGTCCGATTGATGCCTTGCTCAAGTTAAATAAGATAAAAAAACATATAGAGGGATAGGCCTATCTTTCTAAAGCTTTCTTAGCTGCTTTTTCACAATCATCTACATATCCCTGTGCTTCGTCTATACCGAGGTCAAGCGCTTTGTGAAAATAATCACAACCATCTTGTCCCATTTTCACTTTATATAAAGCAACTCTGAAATATGCATCGCCATAGCCTGGCTTGAGTCTGATTATTTGTTGGTAATCGTATTGTGCCGATGCCTCTTTTTCCATTAATTCAGAATCTTCGGCACGGTGAATATATGCATCTACAAAACGTGGGTTTAGTTTTATGGTAATAGAAAGGTCCTTAAAAGCTTCCTGGTATTTTTGTTTCTTTTCATATGAAAGCGCCCTCTGGTAATATACAACTGAATTATTAGAGTCGAGCCTTATTGCTCTTGAATAATCGGCCGAAGCTGAATCGAGGTTATTTAGTCCATTATATGCACCACCCCTGTAAGCATAGTAATTCGCTGAATCGGGGCTGATGAGAATTGCCATATTAAGGTTAGGTAATGCATCGCTATATTCCTTAAGGTCCATCTGGTCCCTTCCTTTTTTGAAATATTCATATCCGCACATCCAGCAAAAACAATCAGAATATGCGTTTTTCGCAGCCTTCATAGTATCGCTGTATAAACGGGCTGTTCCAATATAAACGCATGCACTTGTTTTATCTCCTTTATCCTTTTTTATCAATCCCGCCTGGTAATATGCCTCAGCATAATATGGATCTATTTTTATAGCCTTTACAAAATCTGCCATGGCGCTATCCTTTGAATTCATTCCTAGCCTTGCAAGGCCACGCTCATAAAATGCCAAAGCCCATTTGTGGTTTATTTTAAAATCTTTTAAAAGGGTATTTCTTTGGTAGCCATTACAAGTATCGTACATGGCTTTTTTCTTCATATAATCAGGTAACATGCCTGCTATAGAATGTATATACATATTAAAATTACCTTCAGCCGAAGCGTAATTATGTCCTATCATAGCACCTTCTCCGGCATCCATAGCCACATCGTTCTGGGCTTTTGCAGAAAAGGCAATCGAGAGCAAAAAACTTGAAATAAGGAGTATAGATTTTTTCATAGAGATGAATTTCTAAGTGTACAAATCTATATAAATGAAATTAGTTTGTATAAATTATTTTCTCACAATGGTTACAAAGCCTTCTTTTATAATAGAATTAGGCAATGTTAATATGTAATAATACGTACCATCGGGTACCTTATCGCCATCCCAGTTATTTTGATAGTAGGTTGAATAGTAAACCCTTGTACCCCATCTATTAATAACCATAAGATTACTATATGGGTATTTGTCAAGGTTATAAATATAAAATTTGGAATTAATATCACCGGTGCCAGGAGTAAAAATATTCGGAACCTTTACATCGCATGCACCTACATTAACAGTAAGCGAATCAATATCATAAGTACATGAACCGCTTACGCTTATATGTACTTGCTTTGGCCCAGAAGTTTGCCATTGGACAACGTAAGGCCCATTGCCTGAACCCGATTGTACAATACCACCGTCAAAAGTCCAGGTAAAGCGATGACCCGGAGTATTATCGGGAAAATAAAGTGTGACATTATCATTCGGGCAAACTGAATCTATTGGAACTGCGCTTATGTTTAGTGCGTTTGTTCCTCCCCTAAAGCTGCCCCCACCTAAAAATACTCCGGAATCATATATTGAATCTCCACCATCTGCAATTGCTATGCGTATATGGTATGGTTCGCCACATTGTACCGGAGATTCAGCTTTCATAACTGTAGTGAATCCGGTATACATAATACTTCCACCACCTGTATTGTCAAAATAATACTTGGAATTACTGTTGCAGCATCCACCACCGCAATTACTTAGCGAAGTACAATTGCCATTTATAGTGTTAATTGATATAGGGGTAGTTGTACTTGGAACCAGGGCAATATTTTTTGCTCCTGTTATACCAGGTCCGCTAATGAAAAATGCAAACACGTCATTTACCTTGCAACAAGTAAATTCAGGGTATTCCTCTGAACCGAATGCAAAATCGAAACTTACGGTATCAGCATAGGGAACAAAATCAAATTCGAGTATGCAAGCATCGTATGTTGGATCACCACTTATAGCTGTTAGAGCTGAATCGCCCGGTAAATGATTAGCAATTCCACGATTACCCGGATTATTAGGGCCAACAGCAACATACACACTTCCGGTAGTCATTAATACACCGTTCTTTAAGCCAATATTTGAATACGATCCATCAAAATAACCCATTGCCCTGCGTGCACCTGTATATTTAACGTTGTAAGCTATTATACTATTAGCTAATAATACATTCTGAACCAGTTGCTGGGGAGTTTGAATAGTATCTACAATAAGTTGTGCCTCTGATGACCGGCAGAGTGCCAAAAATAACAAAGCCAATGCTATTTTCCTGATACAGGGCATTAGAAAGGTGTAAATTCACAAAGTTAAAAATAATATTCGGGAGAATCCTTATTAGTTGCATATTTGTCAACACAATTTAACCGTAATAAAAGCTTTTTTATCATGAAGGAGATAACACAATACGTAAACGCCAATAAACAGCGTTTTATTAATGAACTGATAGAGTTCCTTAAGATACCATCAGTAAGCGCAGACTCAGCGTACAAAAAAGACGTAGCACGTGCCGCGGAATGGGTAAAAAAATCTCTGCTTACCGCAGGTGCCGATAAAGTTGAAATACATACAACACCTATGCACCCAATAGTGTATGGCGAAAAAATAATTGATAAAAAGTTACCAACTATATTAGTCTACGGCCATTACGATGTGCAGCCCCCTGATCCGGTTGATCTTTGGCATTCACCACCATTTGAACCTGTTATTAAAAACAATAAAATTTATGCTCGCGGAGCATGCGATGATAAGGGGCAGGTATACATGCATGTAAAAGCATTCGAATTGCTTATGAAACAAGGAAAGTTACCATGCAATGTTAAGTTTTTGATAGAGGGTGAAGAAGAGGTCGGATCAGAATCGTTGGGAGGTTTTGTAAAGAAGAATAAGAAAAGGTTGGAAGCAGATATCATTCTGATTTCTGACACAGATATTATTGCTAACGATACACCATCTATTAATATTGGGTTGAGAGGCTTAAGTTATGTTCAGGTTGAAGTAACCGGGCCCAATAGAGATTTACACTCAGGTGTATATGGTGGTGCAGTTCCTAACCCAATTAATATTTTGTGCGATATGGTTTCGTCGTTAAAAGATAAAGACGGCCATATTACTATACCCGGGTTTTATAAGGATGTAGAAAAAGTATCAGCAGCAGACCGCAAAGAAATGAATAAGGCTCCATTTAGTCTGAGCGAATACAAAAAGGAATTAGATATAAAAGATGTGGTTGGAGAGAAAGGATACACAACTCTTGAACGCACATCAATTCGTCCTACACTTGACCTGAATGGAATTTGGGGTGGTTATACCGGCGAAGGTTCTAAAACTGTTATAGCTTCTAAGGCATATGCTAAAATATCAATGCGTTTGGTACCGCACCAAAGCCCTGATAAGATTGTTACATTATTTACGAAGCATTTTCAAAAAATTGCACCAAAATCAGTGAAGGTTAAGGTAACTCCGTTTCATGGCGGCGATCCTGTACTGCTGGGTACTAAGTCTATTGGTTATTCAGCAGCAAGCAGGGCTATGGTAAGCACATTTGGCAAAAAACCAATACCTGTAAGAAGTGGCGGAAGTATTCCTATTGTAGCACTATTTAAAAAGGAGCTTGGGCTGGATTCTGTATTATTTGGCTTTGGGCTAAACTCTGATAACATACACTCGCCTAATGAAAGTTATGGAATCTTCAATTATTTGAAAGGTATTGAAACCATTGCATTATTTCACAAATATTACGCTGAAATGGCCTGTAAATAAGCTGGTTATCAAAATGAGATAGATAAATTATTGATTATTGTCCCTAAATCGATACATTTGCCTGAATATTTACATCTTATACTATTTAAAATGAGAAAAATTATAAAATTCTCTGTAAAAGTTATTGTGATACTTTTCACACTTTCTGTGAGTCCCGCTTTTTCACAGAGTTCACCATATGATGGTAACCAGTTAGAGCATATGAGCATTTACTGGCACAACGTTAATATGGCAGTAAGAATGAAGAACCTGGCGAGTGTTGAGGAATATAATACATTCACTGAGTTCTACCATCAGCACTTTGATTCTATAAGGGGTAGGATTTTTGCCGATTTTAAATCAGGCAAGCTGACTCCTTCAAATATGAAAGAGTATTTTAAACCATTAGCTAAATCCACCGCTGCACTTTATAAAAAGTATTATACAGTAGTAAAGGAATATCCTTCTTCAGTAAGTGAATTCAGGCATAAATATTTCCATAAGCCTCTTACACCATGCGATTCTACAGGGTGTACAAATATTGACTTTTCGAACGGCACGTTATCAGGTTGGTATGCTTATTACGGAAGTAATAGTTCAGAGTCAACCTCATCCTTTGAATCGGTAAGTGGCCTTACTGGTGGAGCTTGCGGAGCAGTTACCAAGGCAGCAGGACCTGATGTGGCAACAGGTAGCACTTATCAGGTGGTAATTACCTCAGGTACAGGTACCGATGCATTAGTGCCAAGTATTACTGTCGTTGCTCCTTATGCAGCTACATATTCAGCCCGGGTTGGTGATAGTACAAATCCTAATACCGGTGTAGCTATTTTAGAAAAGACTTTTTTTGTTACGGCTGCCAATTCAGGGTTTATATATCAATATGCTCCAATTTTAGAAAGTGCGGGTCATCCTTATTTGGCACAACCCTATTTCAGCGCCACATTATATGACGATAAAGGAGATACTATTCCTGGTTGTTCAAAGTACTTATCAGTTGCCGGTTCTAATGCAGGAAAGCTAGGATTTGATTCCGTTTTCGATGTAAACTCAGGTGATTGGGTAGATTATAAGAATTGGTCTTTTGTATTTATTTCGCTGGCAAAATATATAGGACATTGTGTTACTATACAGTTTCAAACAGGTGATTGCGCTTATACAGCCCATTTCGGGTATGCTTATGTGGCTGCAACCTGTAGTGATTTGAAAATTACAGCTTCTTCGCCTGCTATTTGCGGTTCAAATGTTACATTAACTGCACCAATTGGTGGAGTTGGATATTATTGGACGGGGCCTACAGGTGGTATAGTTGGAACTGATTCAGCGCGAACTATTACCGTAGACAGTGCAGGAACATATTCAGTTGTAGTAGTTCCATATAACGGTAAACCTTGTGCAGATACGCTGTCTATTACATTACCTAAGGCTGGCGGCCCACCTCCTATACCTAGCTTTTTAGCAGATACAGTTTGTGTTGGAACTCCAACCCAGTTCATTAACACTTCTAATCCTGGTCCTGGTCCTGGGGTTAAATACTATTGGGATTTTTATAATATTGGTACTTTTCAGGATTCAAGTACCAGCCCTTTGTGGACATTTAGCCACTCAGGCACATATACTGTTAAATTATATGAAATTAATAATGGTTGTGGATCGGATACTTTAATTAATGTTAAGGTAGATAGTGCTTCAAGTCCTGGATTTACATACTCATCAACCTGCGTTGGACAAGCTGTAAACTTTACAAATACTTCTACCAACGCTACTACATTTGACTGGAACTTTGGAGATCCGCTTTCACTTATAAACGATAGTTCTAAGTTAACTAATCCTTCTCACTTATTTACTTCAGCAGGTACATATACTGTTAAATTAGTATCAAGTACAAATGGTCATTGTGCCGATACGATTAAGGAATTAGTAACAATAAGTCCGGCGCCAAAACCTGTTGTGAATGGTAATGACTCTATTTGTGCCGGTAGCAGTGCAACATTAACTGCATCAGGCGCTACTACATATACATGGATGCCAGGGTCGCTTTCAGGATCTATAGTAACGGTGTTCCCTGGTTCTACTACTACTTATACTGTTTCAGGTTCTAATGGAACCTGTTCTCATGATACTACCTTTACAGTAGTTGTTAGTCCTGTTCCTGTGGGGACTATTACAGCAAAACCTGATACAATTTGTGTGGGTGACAGTGCTAAACTAATAGCAAGTGGTGGAACAACATATGTATGGAGTCCCGGAGGTGCTACAACGGATAGTATTTGGGTTAAGCCAGCCGGTACAACAACATATACATTAGCTGTAACTCAAAATAAATGTTCTGCTAACGTTACCCAGGTTATTACAGTGCAGTCTTCACTTACTATGAAACTCATTCTTTCAAGAGATAGCATATGTACCAGCGACAGTGCAACATTAACAATTGTGGGGGCCAATTCCTATACATGGAGTACAGGTGCAACTACCAGTTCTATACATGTTAACCCATCAGCTGACAGTACCTTCTGGGTGAAAGCTAAGAATAGATGTGCTACTGATAGTTTAGCGAAAATAATTCACGTTGAGCCAATACCTAAGCCAATGGTGTCAGGTCAAGATTCAATATGCCAGTTAAGTAGCACCACACTAACAGTTACCGGCGGTCTAAAATATGTATGGAGCCCGGGTGCAATGACAGGCAGCAGTGTTACAGTAACACCTGCAACTACAACTACATATACGGTAACGGCTTCAAATGGAAAATGCACGCATGATACTACATTTGAAGTAGTCGTGTCTCCATACCCAACACCAACAATTTCATTCTCAGCTGACAGTATTTGCCCTGGTGACAGTGTGCAGCTAACTGCTACAGGCGGTGGAACATACAGCTGGGCTCCAGGAGGTATGACATCAGCCGTAATATGGGTGAAGCCATCTACCGCAACAACATATACCGTAACAGTTACTAAGAATAACTGCTCTTCTTCGGCGTTCCAGTCCATAGGAGTTTATAAGATTGGTACTTCATCGGTTAAATTGACAAATAATAATATTTGTCCGAATGATACTACAACACTTGCAGTGATAGGTGGAAGCAGCTATAAATGGAGTACTGGTGCAACAACAGGTACAATCCATGTTAATCCTGCAACTACCACAACATATTCAGTGGTTGTACAGGTGAAGTGTAAAATTGATACTATTACGGAGGTAGTAAGCGTAATTCCTTTCCCTGTTATTACAATTACGGGTAACACTAATATTTGTCCTGGAACTCCAACCGTACTAACTGCAAATGGAGGAACCGCTTATAAATGGAGCACTGGCAGTACAAATGCTTCAATAACAGTATCACCTAAAACTAATGTTACTTATGTAGTGCAGGTATTTAACGGTAGCTGTTCAAAACTAGACTCGGTTACAGTTACAATGAAGGCTGCGCCTATAGTAACAATAACAGCTGCACCAAACCCGGTGTGCGAAGGACAGATTTTAACAGAGACTGCTACTGGTGGAGGAATATATCAATGGAGCAATGGAGCAACTACAAGTTCTATATCTGTTCCTGCTACATTCGCTGATAGTTTACTTTATGTGGTAGTATCAAATGGGTGCTCAGATACTACGTACCAAAGAGTAACTGTTCTGCCTGTTTCTTATGTAACAGCATGCTGCAATGATACTATAGCATTTGGTTCCAGTGTAACATTAAATGCAAGCGGAGCCATAGGGTACGTTTGGACACCAAATGTGCCAGTTTCATTAGATTGTTACACTTGTCCTGCTACCATAGCTACACCTTCGGTAGCAACAACGTATACAGTGCTGGGAACTGATGCTAACGGTTGTGTAACTGATGCAGAAGTAACAATAACTATAGAGTGTGCCAAGTACATTATTCCGAACGTATTTACACCGAACGGAGATAATTATAATGATGTATTCCTTATCAAGGAAATACCTGATATAGCATATTCTATTGAAATATTCGACCGTTGGGGCAAGAAGATGTTTACATCAACTAATGATCAGGACCCATGGAACGGGAAAATAGATAATAGCGGAGCCAATGCACCTGACGGAGTGTATTACTACATTATTAAATCTACATGTAATGGTGTAAACAGAGAAGACCATGGATTTGTTCAGTTAATACGTTAACAGTTAAATATTTATTTAGCAAAAGGCAGAAGATATCTTCTGCCTTTTGTGTTTTAAGAAGGCATGAATTAGTTATTCCAACGTCAGTTTAATATGGAAGTACATACTTTTCAAGGGTAAATTGACTAGCTTTGTAGAGTAACGTCCATTTTATAGATGAAAAGAATACTTCTCTTCTTTATAAGGCTCACAATTGCTTTCATAGCACTCTATAACGGGAATGCTTTTCCTCAGCTTAAGGTAAAGGATAAAGAGGATGATGCAATTATTAATCAATGGTATTCGAGCCTTGAAAAGGCAAGAATAAGATCGGGCGCCACCAAAGAAGAGTATCAGGTATTTAATAGATTTTTTGGCAGACAATTGGATTCTATTAGAGCCTCATATGGCAAGACTGTATTAGTTAAGGGCATAAATTCTAATGCAGGAAGTAAAATAATAGCAGAAAATGAAAATACCATTGCTGATCTATATAAGAAGTATAAGGTAATAAAGAAGCATTATCCTTCATCGGTTGAGGAGTATGGGCATCCCTATCATAACCTGATGAATATATGTGATACTGCAGGATGTAATAATATTGATTTTGAAAGCGGAAACCTTAATGGATGGTATGCTTATTATGCTTATAACAATAACGTGCCTTATTTAACTCATTTTAATCTTACTAATATTACCGGAGGCCTTTTGGGAGCGGTTACTATTGCCGCTAATGATACACTTACATCAACCCCGGGATATTATAATACAGGAGTGGGTCCGAATCCGAGGCCCGATTACCAGGTAAAAATTACTTCAGGTACGCTTGCTGACGGTATTGTGCCATCTGTATCACAAGTATCTCCATTCGGAGGAAAACATTCAGTTATGCTAGGTGACAGTACACAGGTGAATTATGGAGCTGCTATATTGAGTAAAACATTTTATGTTACAGCTGCTAATGATATTCTGACCTATGAATATGCTGTATTTCTTGAAAACCCTGTTGGTCACTTATTTTATCAGCAGCCATTTTTTAGTGTAGTTCTACTTGATCAAAAAGGGGATACAATACCGCATTGTGGAGAATACGTGGTGGTTTCATCAGATACGTTGAACGGATTTAATGCTGTATACTATCCACCAAGTGCAGATAGTGTTTATTATAAAAACTGGACCATTGTAGGTGTCTCCCTCAAAAGATATATTGGACAATGTGTTACAATTATTTTTGAAGATGGTGACTGTGGAAAGGGAGGGCATTTTGGCTATGCTTACGTTGATGCTTCTTGCGCTCCTTTAGGACTTATTTCTTCTTCACCCGCACTATGCGGCCAGAAGAGCATTTCCGTGAATGCTCCCCCGGGTTTTCAGTTTTATAAATGGACCGGCCCGGCCGGAGGTATAGTTGGTTCTGATTCTACCCGAACGATTAATGTAGACAGTGCAGGTACATATCAGGTACAGCTAATTCCTGTAACTGGCGCTACTTGTGCCGATACGCTTTCTATTACAATACCCAAAGCTGCCGGGCCTCCGCCAATTCCAAGTTTCCTTGCCGATACCGTATGCCTGGGTAGCGCAACCCAATTTGTAAATACTTCTAATCCGGGTCCAGGACCCGGGGTAAAGTATTACTGGGATTTTTATAACCTTGGCTCATTCGAAGATTCCACTTCTAACCCTTTATGGACATATACTTTCCCTGGCACCTATACAGTCAAGTTATATGAAATTAATAATGGTTGTGGTGCTGATACTTTGATAAAAGTACAAGTTGACAGTGCATTTACTACCTCCTTCACATTTACTAATTCCTGCCTGAATCAGAATGTGATTTTTACCAATACAAGCACAGGTGCAAGTTCATATAAATGGAATTTTGGGGATCCCGCTTCAGGGCCAGCTAATACTTCTACTCTTACGAACCCAACACATATATATAGTGCATTAGGAACGTATACTGCCACATTAATTGGGCGCTCAGGCGGTGGCTGCCCTCCTGATACGGTGAAGGAAGTTATACATATTGTAACCCAGCCTAAGCCAATTATTTCAGGTAAGGACTCAGTTTGTCTCGGTAGTACTATTACCCTAACTGTATCTGCTCCGGGAGCAACGGGCTTTTTATGGATGCCTGATTCACTTACAACATCATCAATAGTAATCACTCCTTCAACCAGTGCAACATATACTATTACTGCCACTAATGGAGCTTGTTCGCACGATACAATATTCCCTATATATGTATTCCCCATTCCTGTAGCCGGTATAACTACCATACCTGATACAATATGTATTGGAGACAGTGCTCATTTGATAGGAAGCGGAGGCCCTTCATATAGCTGGACTACAGGTTCAACTGCTGATAATATTTGGGTAAGCCCTACAACGCTTACTTCATACTCACTTACAGTAACGAAAAATGGATGTTCAGCAACAGCTAATGCCAGTGTAGATGTAGAATATAAAACACCACCAGTTATTGGGGCAAGAGATACTATTTGTGTGGGTGATACTATAAAGATAACTGCCGGAGGTGCAGATAGCTACCTATGGAGTACGGGCGCTACAACCAATTCAATAATTGTCAGCCCTCCTGTTGGAGTCTTTAAATACTGGGTTATTGCAAAAAACAAATGCTTCACCGACAGCCTTTTCAAAACAATTTATGTGTTACCACTGCCTGTTCCTTTTATAACGTTTAGTACCGATTCTATTTGTCCAAATACAAACGCAGTATTAATTGCACACGGTGGAATATCTTACTTATGGAGTACAGGCCAAACAACTTCGAATATTGTAGTTCATCCTGCTGTAAATACTACATATACAGTAACTGTATCTAATGGTTTCTGTTTTGCAGATACAGTATTTACGTTAAAAACGAAACCAGCTCCAGTAGTATCTGTATTTGGTACGAACATCGCTTGCCAGGGTGATAGTATAAGCCTTTATGCATCTGCTCCTGGTGGAGGAACTTATTCCTGGAGTACTGGAGCATCAACCAGTTCAATAACAGTGGTTGCTACACTTGGTACCGACTATTTCTGGGTGTCAATGACAAAAGGGTGTTCTGATACTGCACGCGATACAATAACAGTTAAACCGGTATCTCCTATGACAACATTGGGCGATACCACTATAGCTTGGGGTGTTGCGGTTAATCTTTATGCCAGTGGAGCAGTTACTTATTTGTGGATGCCTGGAGGTACATTAAGTTGCACTACTTGTCCTGACCCTATTGCTACACCAACAGCTAGTACAACATATACAGTAGCGGGAACTGACAGTAATGGTTGTATTGTGTATGGTTATGTTGTTCTTGATATGGAATGTGGCAAATACATTATCCCCAATGTATTTACACCCCCAAACGGCGACCCTAAAGATCCCGAGAATAATGTATTCTTAATAAAAGAGCCTGGTGGCAATCCGTATATAATAGAAATATATGACCGTTGGGGCAAGCTGATGTATAAATCTGGGGACCCTTCTAAACCATGGAATGGAAAGGTAAATAATACTGATGGTGATGTGCCGTCAGGTGTATATTACTATATACTTAGGTCAACCTGTAATGGAAAGGATAGAGAGGATCATGGTTTTGTACAGGTAATACGAAGCGATAGATAACGGATTTATCCCCAGACTTTCGTTCCCTCAGTACAGTTCTGGCAAATGTCAATTTCCTTTCGCGAACGCAACAGGGCCTGTCTGAAATTTTGATATTTATCTCCTTGCCATAATTCTTTGAATGAATGTTCTTTAACATTACCCATAGGGTGTTTGGCATCTTTATCAAAACAGCAAGGTACTACACTTCCATCCCATGTAATAACACATGAATGCCATGAACGCCAGCAATGGTTAAGTAGCTCGTTTTTGATAACATATTTACCAGTAGTTGTATCCTTCTTATACCTTGAATATTTCTGTTGAGTAGGTATTAAGGGGCTTCCATTTTCATGATTGTAAACCTGTACAGTTTTCAATTTCACTTCATCAATACCAATTTGTTTTGCCAGAGCTTTAACTTCAGGTATCTGGTGTTCATTTGCTTTTACTACCAGGAATTGGAATATAGTATAAGGTGTGGAGGAATTCAATTTTTTCTTCCATTCCACAATATTCTTTGCTCCTTCAATTACTTTATCTAAAGTGCCTCCTATGCGGTATGATGAATAGGTGTCTTGCGTAGTTCCGTCAATCGAAATAATTAACCTTTTAAGTCCTGATTCAACTGTTTTCTTAGCATTCTCAGGCGTAAGGTAATGGGCATTGGTAGAGGTGGCTGTATATATGTTCTTAGATGAAGCATATTGCACCATATCTAAAAACCTGGGGTTGAGATAAGGTTCACCCTGGAAATAGAAAGTAAGGTAATTTAAATGGGGAGCAAGTTCATCTATCAGTTCTTTAAAGAAATCATCCTTGAGCATTCCGGTTGGGCGGGTAAATTCTCTTTTACCGCTTGGGCATTCAGGACAACGAAGATTACATGATGTGGTAGGTTCTATAGATGCGCTAAAGGGCATACCACTGTGCCTTGCTTTGCCTGTTAGCCTCGATAACCGATAGCTTAGTACTACCTTGCCCGCATTCCACCCGCGTGCAGGTGAAAGGGTAGATAACATATTGAGTTGGTCTGTGAGTTTGGCTAGCATGATTTCCGAACAAAGATAGTATTACCCAAACCCATAAAGAAGGTTTGAAACGGATAATTTGTTTTCAAATGATATGTATTGGTACATTTGACCTTATTTTCAGTAGGGTATGGGATACCTTGTTTCAGAAATAGTTAATTCGTTAGGGGCAACCTTACTGGCAGGTGCAGATATAGGCGACCTTAAAATAGAGAGGATTCTTATAGATAGCCGTAGCCTTGTTCAGCCTGAGGGCACATTATTTGCGGCAATTAAAACCCCTAAGAACGATGGCCATAAATACATAGCTGAGCTATACCAGCGTGGAGTGCGGATCTTTCTAGTAGACAAGAGCTATACTAGTGTCGGAGAATGGAAGGATGCCGTTTTTATAATTGTTGACGATACACTAGAGGCTCTGCAGAAACTCGCAACATGGCATCGCAGTCATTTCAAAATACCTATTTTGGCTATTACGGGCAGTAATGGTAAAACAATAGTAAAAGAATGGCTTTACCAATTGTTATCAGCCGATAAACTCATCGTGCGTAGCCCACGAAGCTATAATTCCCAGGTAGGGGTACCACTTTCGGTTTGGCAAATGGATGATACGCATCAATTAGGAATATTTGAAGCGGGTATTTCTCAACCGGGAGAAATGGAAAAACTGGAAGCTATAATAAAGCCAACGGTTGGCCTACTCACTAATATTGGCGAGGCACATGGGCTCAATTTTGCGGATATGAGTCAGAAGGTTAAGGAAAAGCTGAAACTGTTTAAAGACGTCAAGACCCTTATTTATTGCAAAGATTATGATGTTATTGATGAAGCCATAAGAAGCTCTCCGGTATTTTCTAAAACCAATTTGTTTACCTGGTCAAGGAATGGGAAGGCAGATATAGAGATAAAAGAAATTAGGTCAGTTAAAGAAGGAGTGCAAATACTAGCCGAACATAAAGCAGAAAACATACATGTTACTATTCCATTCACAGATGAAGCATCGATAGAAAATGCTATTCAGTGCATGGCGTATATGGTTTTTGAAGGGTATAAGAGTGATGTTATAATTGCCCGTATTGCAAAGTTGCAGCCTGTAGCTATGCGAATGGAGATGATAGAGGGAATGAATAATTGCAGCATAATAAGCGATGTATATAATTCCGATGTCAATTCACTTTCTGTTGCCCTTGATTTCCTGAACCAGCAAAAGCAACACGACAAGAAAACTCTCATACTTTCTGATATAGTACAAAGTGGTAGTAATGAAAAGGAATTATATGCCAGGGTGGCTGAAATAATCAAGGCACGCAAACCCACAAGGCTCATTGGTATTGGAGAAACCATTTCTCGTTTTGCAGGACTATTTGACATTGAAAAGCATTTCTTCAATAGCACAGATGAGTTTTTAATACACTTACCAGACATTGCTTTTCACAATGAAACAATACTTGTAAAAGGTGCCCGTAGTTTTGAATTCGAAAGGATAAGCAGGTTGTTACAACAAAAAGCTCATGAAACGGTATTGCAAATAAACCTGAATGCACTTATTCATAACCTCAATTATTTCCGTTCAAGGTTAAAACCTGGAACCCGTATAATGGCTATGGTAAAGGCATTTTCATACGGTAGTGGTAGTTTTGAGATTGCTAATATTTTGCAATACCATAAAACAGATTACCTGGCAGTAGCGTATGCCGATGAAGGCGTACAATTGAGGAACTCAGGCATATCATTACCCATTATGGTTATGAATCCAGAACCAGGAAGTTTTGATACCATGGTTCGTTATCAGCTTGAGCCTGAGGTGTATAGTTTCAGGGTGCTTGATATGGTGGCAGAAGCGGTGAAAAGGAGTGGTTCCACTGAACCAGTACCGATACATATTAAGTTAGATACGGGCATGCATCGCTTGGGATTTGGAGAAGCAGAATTGGAAAAGCTTTCCAGTTTGTTATCTACACATCCTCAGTTAAAAGTGCAATCTGTTTTCTCACATCTTTCAGCTAGTGATGCTGACCAGCATAAAGAATTCACCCTTTTTCAAATAAGCCGTTTTAAGGAATGGAGCAATAAGATTATTAAGAAATTGAATTATCCTGTAATGCAACATATACTTAACTCTGCTGGTATAGTTCGTTTCCCTGATGCACACTTTGATATGGTAAGATTGGGAATAGGATTGTATGGCGTGGGTGCAGGTACTGAAGAGCAAAAGAAATTGGAAAACGTAAGCACACTGAAAACAACAATTTCTCAAATTAATAAATTAAAGAAAGGGGAAACGGTTGGATATAATAGAAGAGGTGTATTAGAGCATGATGCTGTAATAGCAACCGTAGCTATCGGCTATGCCGATGGGCTGGGCCGAGAATTGGGTAACGGTAAAGGTAAAATGTGGATAAAAGGTAAGCCAGTCCCAATTGTTGGCGATGTTTGTATGGATATGTGCATGATTGATATAACAGGCATTAATGTGGCTGAAGGTGATGAAGTAGTTATATTTGACAACATTCCATCACTAATTGAAATGGCAAAGGGAATGAATACAATACCTTATGAAGTGCTTACAGGTTTATCGGGTAGGGTAAAACGAATTTATGTTCACGAATAGAAGGTTACATTTACAATGCTGAGATAAAGAATATGGTTACGCTTGATGAGATAAGGCCTATAATTGGTAAGGAACTCGATGAGTTTGAGGTAAGGTTCAGAGATTCAATGAAGAGCTCTGTTCCTTTGCTTGACAAGATCACCTATTACCTTATTAAACGCAGGGGAAAGCAATTGCGGCCTATGCTGGTGTTTTTATCTGCCGGTATACATGGAAAGATAAATGACTCAACTTATCGTGCGGCAGCCCTTATAGAGTTGTTGCATACTGCAACCTTGGTACATGATGATGTTGTTGACGAGACATACCGTCGTAGAGGCTTCTTTTCTATCAATGCATTATGGAAAAATAAAGTAGCCGTGCTGGTTGGTGATTACCTACTTTCACGTGGGTTATTATTGGCAGTGAGAAACAAGGAGTACCAATTATTGGAATTGGTATCGAATGCTGTGCAGAAGATGAGCGAAGGGGAGTTGCTTCAAATAGAAAAGACACGTAAGCTTGATATTTCAGAAGATGAATACTATGAGATTATACGTTGTAAAACAGCCTCGTTAGTAGCAGCTTGTTGTGCAAGTGGAGCAGTTTCGGTAGGAATGAATGAGGCTGATGTAAAGAAGATGTGGGATATGGGCGAAGCAATTGGTATGGCCTTCCAGTTAAAAGATGACTTGCTTGATTTTGGTACCGGTGTTGATATAGGAAAGCCAATTGGAACCGATATTAAAGAGAAAAAGATGAGCCTGCCATTAATATATTCTTTGCAACAGGGTTCTTATGCTGAAAAGAAGAAGATAATTAACCTGATAAAAAACCATAGCGAAGAGCATGAAACTATTGAAGAGGTGTTTAATTTTGTAAAAGCAAAAAGGGGTTTTGAATTCGCTAAAGAGAAAATGAATAATTTTAAGGAACAGGGTAGGGCAATGCTGAACGAAGTACCGAATTCGGATTTTAGAAGGGCATTTGAAAACCTAATTGAATTTGTAACTGAAAGAAAGAATTAAGTATGATAAAACTATTTAACATTATAGCAATTGCAGCATCAGTAATGATATTAGCAGCGGGTTGCAGCCATTCTGGTGCAGATAAAAAGACAGCAACAAATGTGTCTGACACAGTTGGTCCCAATAGGCCAGTCCCCAAGGCTCTTGTTGATACCAATGCGAAAGAAGGGCTTAATGAAATATATTATTCTAACGGGGTATTGCGCGCTAAGGGAAATTGTACCAAAGGTAAAAAAGTAGGAGAGTGGCAGAGCTTTTACCAGAGTGGCAAATTATGGAGTGACGAATATTTCACTAACGGGCTTCAAGATGGGCAAGTAACTGTTTATTATGAAAGCGGTCAGAAGAAATATGATGGGCAATTTAAAATGGGCAATCCAACCGGTACATGGCACTATTGGAAAGCCGACGGGACATTAGAACGCACCTCAGATTACAACAAAAAGTCGCCTAATACAGCTTTTTAGGCAATACTTCGTTTACCGATACGTCTACAACAAATTTATTCTTGAGAAGCCTTCTGCCAATAAGCATGGGGTATTTCATATTGTCCCTATTGGTTAGGGTTATCCAGGTTTTCACCCGACGTCCATGCAGGCGTATGGCAGTATGAATTAAATATCTCTTTTCGGTATCTCCAAACGAACTTTTAATCAGTTTTTCCGAGAAATTCTTAAAGCGAATCTCTTTGTCTTTATATTCCGGGTGTGATGGGTCCAATAGCATGAAACAAAGCCTGTCTTTGCCATCAATGTTCCTTACCTCAATCTGGTGGCAGTGCAGGGTACAGTAATATGCGCCTGTATCGATTTTAGCCGATATACCTATAAAGCCAAGTCGGGGCAGATCAACCGGTACAATTCTTCCTATTACCTCTTTTGGTTTCTGATTATTCATAAAACTGTTAATACAATCTCAAAAATAGCGTTATAAAGATAATACCAATGAGCTAATTTTGGCATCTTATGCAAGGATATCTTACTTATATAATAATTGCCATAACCTGTATAATCTCATTTATCGGGTTTAGCGATAGGAGGTTCTTCGATAAATACCTCTTTAGTCCATATTCAGTGCATATTCATAAGAACGAATGGTATAGGGTATTTACCCATGCCTTCCTGCATGCAGATACTATGCACTTGCTATTCAATATGCTTAGCTTTTACTTCTTTGCCCTTTCACTTGAACAGGATATTTATCCTGCTTTGTTCCCTAAGCATGCCCAATTCTATTTCATTATACTCTATGCCGGGGGTATAATGGTATCAAGTTTTCCGGCATTTGAAAAGCACAAGAATAACCCGGTATATCGTTCTGTTGGTGCTTCGGGGGCAGTTTCGGCAGTTATATTCTCGTTCATCCTTATCAGTCCTAATGCTTCGTTGGGCTTTATGTTCATTCCCATACCCATACCTGCATCCGTCTTCGGAATACTTTATTTAGTTTATTCCTGGTATATGGGTAAGCGTGGTAGAGATAATATAGGACACGATGCTCACTTATGGGGTGGTATTTTCGGTTTTGTGTTTACTTTCTGTCTTAAGCCAGCGTTACTGCCGGCATTCTTTCACCAAATAATGTCATTATTTTAAGTATGAATAAAGCAGTGTTATTAGATAGAGACGGAGTGCTGAACAAGGAGAGAGAGGCATATAATTTTCAACTGGAGGATTTTGAAATATTGCCTGATGTGGCGCCTGCATTGAAATTACTGAGAGAGAAGGGATATCTGCTTATAGTTATTTCAAACCAAGGGGGAATAGGTAAAGGTATGTTTACTGTTGCTGATGTAGAAAAAATGCATGGCAAGTTGAACAACTATTTGAAAGAACATGGACTTCATTTAGATGAGATATATTACTGTACCCATCACCCTGAAACGGGCAACTGTATTTGCCGTAAGCCCGATTCAGAATTAGTTGAGAAGGCCCTGGCACGTTTCGATATTGATCCGGCTCAATCATATTTTATTGGTGATAAAGAACGTGATGTTATGGCAGGAAAAAAAGTGGGAGTGGAGGGAATTCTTATTCCTTCTAATTTCTCGTTGCTGGAAGCAATTCAACCCATACTTAACCGCAAGTAGAGTTTTGAAAATAGCTGTAAATACACGTTTGTTGCTGAAGGGTAAAATGGAAGGAATTGCCGTCCATGCCTTTAATGTATTGAAACGAATTACAGTTAGCCACCCGGAGCATCAGTTCCTTTTTTTGTTTGACAGGCCCTATAACGAGGAATTTATTTTTTCTGATAATATTACGCCAATCGTATTGTTTCCGCAGGCAAGGCATCCTTTCCTTTATTACTGGTGGTTTGAATATTCGGTTGGGCGGTTGCTCAATCAAACTAAACCTGACTTGTTTTATTCTCCAGATGGATTCTTAAGTCTTATAGCAAATATTCCGTCTGTCCCTGTTATGCACGATTTGAATTATGAATACTATCCGAAAGATCTGCCCAAGCTTACCTATAGGTACTATAAAAAGTACTTTCCGTTATATGCAGCAAAGGCAAAAAGAATATTAACGGTATCGGAATTTTCAAAGCAGGATATTGCCAAGACCTATAATATTGCGGCCGATAAAATGGATGTGGTATATAACGGAGCTGATTCAGCATATCGAAAGTTGAATGATGATGAAAAAGCAGTAGTTAAACAGAAGTATACAAATGGCAAAGACTACTTTGTTTATGTAAGCGCCTTACACCCCAGGAAGAATGTGAAGAGGTTATTGCAGGCATTTGATAATGTAAAAGATAGTGCTCCTTCCGATATGAAATTGGTATTAGTTGGTCCGCATTATTTTAAGAATAGCGAGATGGAAGAGGTATATGGTAAAATGATACATAAACAAGATGTGATATTTACAGGAAGGCTTGAGGTAGATGAACTTTGCAAAGTTGTGGGTGCGGCATTTGCTATGACCTACGTTTCGTACTTCGAAGGCTTTGGAATACCTATTGTTGAGGCAATGCAATGCGAGGTGCCTGTCATTACCTCCAATGCTACTTCAATGCCTGAAGTGGCAGGTGATGCTGCTTTGCTTGTAGATCCTTTCTCGGTAGATTCTATTGCAAATGCAATGATGGAATTACTGAAAAACGAAACAACCCGGAGGAACTTAATTGAAAAATCACGTTTACGTAAAGACGTATTTACTTGGGACAGAACAGCAGTGTTGACCTGGAATGCAATTGAAAAAACATTAGCAGAATGTCATTAGAGGCTTACTTAGATAAAAATATGACGGAAGCCGGCTGCGATGAGGCTGGGCGTGGATGCCTTGCCGGTCCTGTGTTTGCAGCTGCAGTTATTTTACCTGTGGACTTTTATCACCCTTTGTTGAACGATAGCAAGCAGATGAACGAGGCTAACAGGTATACACTAAGAGAAATAATTGAAAAGGAAGCAATAGCTTATGCTGTAGGAGAAGTAAGTTGCCAAGAGATAGATGAGATAAATATTCTGAATGCTTCATTTCTGGCAATGCATAAGGCTATTGATAAATTAAAAGTGCGTCCCAACATGCTTTTGATAGACGGCAACCGCTTCAAAACCTATTCAAATATTCCGCATAAGTGCATAATAAAGGGCGATGGTAAATATGCTTCAATTGCGGCTGCATCGGTATTGGCAAAGACGTATAGGGATGATGCCATGTTGAAACTACATGAGGAAGTCCCACATTACAATTGGCAACAGAATAAGGGTTATGGCACTGCACAGCATAGGGAAGCAATAGGAAAACATGGTATATCGGAACATCACAGGCGTAGCTTCCAGCTTGTGGCATGGGATCTCTTCCACCAACACTAAGTATGATAAAGAGGATAAGCATTCTGGTAATTGTATTGTGTACACTGGCGTGTGTGGTGTTCGAATATCTTCACATGCGAAAAAAGGAAGTGCCTGTAAGCATGGCTATAACTGCCATTCCGATTGATGCTGCATTTATTTTTGAAAGCCGTGATACTTACCCATTGTGGAAAGGTGTTTCAAAGAACAGCCTTATCTGGAAAGATTTGATGAATGCAGAATCTATTGTGCAATTGAATAATTCATTGCAATATCTTGATTCACTTATTGGACAAGATCCCAAGATGCATAGCATAGTTGAGACTGAACCCATTTTTGTATCAGCCCATTTAAATGGTATGGAGAGCTATAATTTCCTTTTCGTTTGCAGCGTGCCTCCATCAGCAGGAGAAGAAGGAGTTAATGCTTTTATGCAAGCTTTAGGCAAGAAAGGTTCTATTACTCCAAAGCAATATGACGGTATAAATGTTTACTGCCTTAAGCAGCCCGATAAAAGCGATTTCTTTTACGCAATCAATAAGGGAATATTCATTGGTTCCTTGAGCAATGAACTTGTTCAAGAGGCGCTCAGGCAAATGGAATCGGGGATATCGCTTTTGAATAGTATCCATTTTAAAAAGGTATTGGATGCTTCAGGTGGACAGTCAGAGGCAGAGTTGTTTGTGAGTTGTCAGACGCTTAGTAATGTTGTTAGTACTTTCATGAGCAAGAACTTTCATTCTACTTTACTTTCATTGCCTGATTTTGCCCAATGGTTTGCTTTAGATGCAACGTATACGCCCAATGAGATTGTAATGAATGGCTTTACTGATGCCGATAGCACAGGGGGTGAATATATAAGCCTGTTTGCACATCAGTCTGCACAATCAACCAGGGTGCCTTCTGTTATTCCGGCCAACACAGCATTCATGAGTTGTTTTGAAATTAGTGATCATGGTACGTTTGTGAAGGATTACAAAAAATACCTGGGCTTGCATCGCAGAATATATAAGCACAACGATTGGGTAGAAAATATTCAGAAGACATACAATATAAATATCGAGAAGAATTTTTATTCCTGGCTCGATAATGAATTTGCATTGGTTATTACAGAACCGTCTGATAGTACTTTGCAGAACGATACCTATGCAATTATAGGTACATCGAGTATAAAAGAGGCAACTAAGGCTCTGGGCAGATTAGCTGACAGTATAAGAGGTGATGAGGAAAAGCACTTTACTGTATTGCAATACATGAAGCATGATATTCGCTTTATAGGTGTAGATTATATGCTCTACAATTTATTAGGCGGCACATTTGAACCATTGAAAAATACATATTATACCACCATAAGCAACTATGTGGTTTTTGCCAATAGTGTAGAGGCATTGCAAATGTTCGTCAACCGTTACGAGAGTGGATATA
>DATHOD010000204.1:0-13955 GCA_035485295.1 Bacteroidia bacterium | reverse complement strand
AATATCTTCCGGTGGAATGTTGCCTAGGTTAACATTAGAGCCCAGCATGCTTATAAACCAAGCCTGCTGTTGTTTTTTAGGGGCTTCCCACATAATCTTTTCTCCGGGTACTTTTTGCAATATTTTATTAATAAGGGTAACGTGTGCGTTGCCATTAGGGCGGTAAATACCTACTGTACCGCTTTCGCGCGATTCTGCTATTACTTTCCACGCACCGCATTCTATCTCCTTATTCATCATCGATATCCATTTAGCAGGGTGTATAATAACGCCTGCTTCCTTGGACCCAACTTCTGAAAGCACTATATAGTCTTTTGAAAGTTTTTCTATGAGTTTGCATTTTTCATCGTGCTCCATTTTAATTGATCCGTCCGATATTTCAACATACTCCATCTTGTACTTGTCAAGGTACTTGCGGTATTCGTCAAACATATCACGTACAATAAATGCTTCAAATAATGTACCACCGAAATATGTTTTTATATCGGCATCTTTATAAATCTGTAACTTTTTGTTTAAATCTTTGGTTAGCAATGAAGTGCCAAATCCCAACTTTACAATGTCGGTGTAATCTCCGCCAACGCTCACTAAGTCAAGTGCCTGCCTAAGGCTCAGGCCTTTATCCATTACCATGGTCAGTCCATTCTTTCTAGGCTTCTTGGTTCTGTCTGGTAGATCCGGTAGGTTAAAATTCATTCCGCTTATATTATTTTCACGACAAAAGTAACAATTCGTTAATACATAATCGATTGTTCATAAATAGTGAATTATTCTATCGCCCAAAAAATTACTTTTGCCACCCGTTATTAAGTAAAGGGGGATAAATATGACATTAATAAAATCGATTTCGGGCATACGTGGTACTATTGGTGGTAATGGAGATGGTGGCCTAACACCTTCAGAAATAGTAAAATACACTGCTGCTTTTGGCAGCTGGATTAAGAGGAATCAAAAGGAGAAAGACAAAAAGGCAAGGATAGTAATTGGCCGCGATGCCCGTATTTCCGGCCCTATGGTCAGGAGTATTGTAATAGCTACCTTGCAAGCTTTAGGAATAGATGTTACCGATATTGGCCTGGCAACCACGCCAACAGTTGAATTGGCTGTAGCAATGGAAAAGGCAAATGGTGGAATTATAATAACCGCCAGCCATAACCCTAAGAACTGGAATGCTTTAAAGCTCCTCAATTCACGTGGGGAGTTTATATCTGAAGCCGATGGTAAGGATGTTCTTGCAATAGCACAAAAGGAAGAGTTTCAATATGTACAGGTGAACTCATTAGGGGAATTAACTACTGATGATACATATGGACAGAAGCATATAGATATGATACTTAAGCTTCCACTGGTTGATGTGAAGGCTATTAAGGCAAAGAAATTTAAAGTTGTTCTGGATGCCGTTAATTCTGTTGGAGGGCTTATAGTGCCACAGTTATTGCAACAATTGGGCGTAGAAACTATATTCCCGTTATTCTGCGAACCGACAGGTAATTTTGCTCACGAAGCAGAACCCTTACCTGAAAATCTTACCGAACTTTCTAAAACTGTAGTAAAGAAGAGTGCAGACCTTGGCTTTGCGGTTGATCCTGATGTAGACAGATTGGCAATAGTATCGGAAGATGGTGAAATGTTTGGAGAAGAATATACTTTGGTTGCGGTAGCGGACTATGTCTTGCAAAATAAGAAAGGCAGTACAGTCTCTAATTTATCTTCCACACAGGCACTTAAAGTAGTTACACAAAAAGCAGGTTGTGAGCATTTTGCATCGGCAGTAGGAGAGGTGAACGTAGTTGAAGCAATGAAAGAGCATCATGCAGTTATAGGCGGAGAAGGCAACGGAGGTGTTATTTATCCCGAACTTCATTATGGCCGCGATGCCCTTGTGGGTATAGCTTTATTCCTTACTCACCTGGCACGGTTTGGTAAAAGTTGTTCCCTGTTAAGGTCAAAATATCCTAACTATTCTATTTCAAAGAATAAAATAGAACTGCGTCCTGATTTGGACATAGACAAAGTATTAAAGAGCATTAAAGAAAAGTATAAGAAGTACCCTTGTAATACAGTTGACGGGCTTAAAATAGAGTTTGACGGCGAATGGGTTCATCTGCGCCGTTCCAATACTGAGCCTATCATCAGGGTAATAGCAGAAAGCGCTCACCGCACTACCGCTGATAACCTTGCACATAAAATTATGCAAGACATTAGTGAGGTTATGAAGCAGCAGCAGGTGCCTGTAAGTAACTAAAACTTAATACTCAGGTCTCCCTCTCTTTTACTATACTTGCTGTTTCTTATTCCCTGTATGAGAAATAAAATAAGCTGTTTCTTATTGTTTATATTGATGGCTTTCTCTGGTCAGGCACAGACATGGATGCCAGTGAGTACCGGTATTACTGGTACAGCTTCAAATACCACATGGTCATTATTTGCGTATGATTCTGTACTTTATTCCGGTGGTTGGTTTAATAATGCCGGAGGTACACCAGTAAATGATTTTGCCCAATGGAATGGTTCTAATTGGTCATCAGTAGGTAAAGGCACAAGTGGTTTTATAAACGCTATTACCGAATATAATGGAAATGTATACGTGGGTGGTAGTTTTGATACTGTTGGAGGTATAGTAGCTCATGAAATTGGCATGTGGAATGGCTCTAAATGGGCTGCATTAGGCTCAGGAACAGAATCAAGCCAATATGGTGTTTATAGTATGCTTTCATATAAGGGCAATCTTTATGTAGGTGGGAATTTTGACAGCGCTGGAGGTAAGGCCGTATACGGAGTTGCCCAATGGAATGATACCAATTGGTCTTCATTAGGTGCTGGAGTTATAGGTACTGATGAAGAGGATGGTGTGTTTGCTATGGCCATTTATAAAGGCGATTTATATATAGCAGGAGATTTTGTTTGCGCAAGTGGCACAAATATTGCAAAATGGAATGGCACGACATGGTCGTCGGTTGGCGGTGGAACCGTAGGGCCCGTATACGCTTTGGCAGTATACAATGGAAATTTATATGCAGGTGGTTTTATGACTGAGGCAGGTGCCACAAGTGTAAATAATATTGCAATGTGGGACGGCACAAATTGGTTTGCACTTGATTCCGGTGTAACCGGTGAATCGGGCTGGGCCTCAGTTAATGCATTAGCAAGCTATAATGGGGAGTTGTATGTAGGTGGTAGTTTCGATACAGTAAATGGTATGCCTATAAATTGTATTGCAAAATGGAATGGTACTGCCTGGTCTCCGGTAGGCTCAGGAATTGACGCCAATGGCTCTGTAGATGCAATGACGGTTTATAATAATGCATTGTATGTGGGTGGTGGATTTGATAGTGCCGGCGGAGTATCTGCAAAAAATATTGCCATGTGGACAAGCCCTTCAGCGGTTCAAGAGCTTAATCAGAATAATGAAATTAGAATATATCCTAACCCGGTAAGCAATGTATTGTTTGTTCAAACGCAAGGCATTATAGGCGGTAATTATTCAATTTATAACGAAATAGGGCAAAGGATAGAAGATGGGAATTTAAATTCCTTGCAAAAAATCAGTATTGATGTTAGTTCTTTTTCTTCCGGAATTTATTTTGTTCGCGTTACTGCTAATAATGGGAGGGTATATAATGGTAAGTTTATTAGAAGCTAAATGCTTCAGGTGGTGACATTTTGGTATTAATCTAAACAGAAGTATGCGTTTTTTTCTATTTTCGTGATGAAAAAGATTGAATTTGTAAACTGAAAAACGTGAGAAGCCTGTTCCTTATAATATTCAGTATTTTATTGGCTTCTGCCGATACTTATTCCCAAAGTTGTGATTGTTATATAACGGTGGACAGTACTTTTAAAGTTGTTCCAATGGTTTTAGGTACTGATACCGGAGGGCCACCAGATTACAGGTGTAGTAACTGTTCCAGCCAAGCCATAAAGTTACCGTTTAAGTTTTGCTTTTATGGAAAGATGTATGACACGGTATATATAAATAATAAAGGGAACTTATCTTTTGTTAATCCTGTTTTTACTTTTTCAAGCAAGGGCCTTCCGGCAGGAAATGATACCTTAATGCTTGATGGTTTTTGGGCTGATGTAGATAATATTCCGGCACCATTATCTGATATTTATTATAAAATAACCCCTACCCATATGATCGTTCAGTGGAACAATGTCGGGTATAATGCATTCGATGATGACCTGTACGATGATATACAAATTACCATAACTAACGGTGCAGATTCTATTTTGCCTCCCGGAAACAATGTTTCATATTGCTATTGGCTTATGCGCTGGGCGACAGATGGTGGGTTTGGAGATGCAACAGCCCGGGTAGGGGTGAATAAGGGTGATAATGTTCACTACGCCCAATTTGGTACATTTTGTTTGCCGGGTACTAAGTATTATGGCCCTTTTGATACTAACAGTGGGCTGTATTGGTTAGACAACAAGTCATTTACATTCAATACCTGTGTAACCGGAAATAATATTCCACCAGTTATTTTAAATCCGGGTATATGCGATACGGTAACAGTATGTGCCGGAGATAGTATGACTTTTGCAGCCTCTTTTTTATGCCCTCAGCAATCGCAAACAGCTACTGTGTCTGCATCTTCTCCTGGTTTGTCAGGCTTCACTACCAGCACTTCTAACGTTAATTCTTTATACACTATTTCCTGTAAAATTGTGGCTGCAATAAAAGACACAGGTTCTTATACCGTAAACATAACAGCAACTGACAATGGTTCTCCGGCCTTAACCAATAGCGTTCCTTTCACAGTTATTATTAAAGCCTGTGATTCAGTATCAGGAATTAATGAGGTGAAATTGAATAAGGGGTTTGCAGTATATCCAAACCCCAATAATGGTACGTTTATCATTCAATCTTCACTTATTGGTAATGGGCCTTTAGCAGAAGTTTATAACCTGCTTGGTGAAAAAATATATTCTCAACTCTATACGAATTATCCGTTCTCTATTGATTTATCTTCTCAGTCTAAAGGACTTTATTTTATTAAACTGTTTAATGAAGGTATGTTGGTTGGTATAGAGAAAGTTGTAATACAATAAATGGAATAAGAAATGGGAACAAGAGAAAAAATATCTGGTAACTGCTTATTAGCGGCATTGGTGGTTTTGTTGTTTGTTTGCTGTAAAAAGGAAACAACTACCACTGTTGAAAGTACTTCTGATTCTGTTTCTCAAAGTACCATTGCTTTTGATGAATTAACTATTAATAATGAATTTGACCAGGCAGCCGATGATGCAGTAACGGTTCTGTGTGATTCAACGGCAACTATAGCTGGTGCTGTGGTTGATAGAAGTCAAGTAAATATTGGGATAATTGAAATTGACTATTATGGAAAAGAAGCTGATGGAACGAAAACACGAACCGGCTCTGATTCTATTCATCAGCCTATAGTAGGAGGGCATGTGGTTCCTTGGGGAACCCCAGGAGCTACTGCAACAATAACACTTGGAACTTATTCCAGTCCTGGATATGAAGTGCTTTTCGCAACTAATAATACTTCTGTAAGGCTTAGTGGTAGTGCTATACTTACAAATACGTATGGAGGTGATTTGCAAAGCATTATTCCCGGCGATTCGCTGGTAGAAAGAATAAGAGCATCCATATCATTTACATACAATGATAATGCCGCAATTATTCAATTGTTCCCATGGTATTTAAACCAGATTAGGGTATTTACATTGTCAGGTAGTATTACCAGTGCTACTACAAGAGGTGATACCAGTATAAATGGTTACCTAAATGTTGGAACATGGGGCACCGATCGGTTGGGAAATAGCTTTTACACCAGCACTAATACACCCGTTGTTCAAAATATTTCTACTGCTAATTTGTCTTATAACCCTTTAAGTGGTAATAAAACTATTGAAGGAATAACCGAGCCTATCACGAATACGTACGGTGTAACTAGTCTTGGCGGTATCCAGTCGACGGGCACGCCATACGGACTTCTGGCAACATGGATAGATAATGGAGCACAATCCCAGATAGTATTGCCTTACTACTATTAAAAGCATTACCATTATTGAAGTATGTTGATACCCTATTTTAAGTATTTTGGGACCAATAAACGAATTTTAATTTATCAATACCATACATTTGAATTCTTAAACACATAAACTAATAGTAAAAGTGAATAAAAAAATAAGCATAATAAACTTCTTAAAAGGGAAGCGAACATATATCTGCTCGGTAATGCTATTCCTGGTGGTAGGAGGAGTTTTACTTGTAGGGTGTAAAAAGAATAATACCAGCCCGACGCCTCCGGTTACTTCAGCAGGAACGGTGCTTGGTTCGGAATTAAGCGTGGTTTTAAAGCCTACATCTGCAACTCTTGCAAACGATGCATATTTATTATATAACGGAGCTGTAACTTTTCAATCAAGCCCAACTCAACAAAACCTAACTAACTGCCGTCAGTTATGGATTAATGCTTCAGCCGATTATGAGCTGTCTGCTGCTGCCCTTTTTGGCCCTAATGGCTCTATAGGCGCTGATCCCGGTTCTTTAATAAATACTTATCCTATTGATACTGCTGGAATAAATAAAATTGTAAGCAGCGCAGCAACTTTTAACCTGGCATATATTGATAGCCTTCCTCCATATTTAACAGGTTTGCATGGAATGGAGTTTGAATTGTATGGTATAAGCGGTACCAAAACTGCAACCCAATTCTCCCCTCAGCAACTTTCGTATATAACTGGGGTGGCTTTAAGTATAGCAACATATACAGGACAGGTGGATACGCTATGGAGTTCTTATCCATTTGCAAACGCCGGATCGGGAAGTTCAATATACGCAACACAAACCGCGGCTTTTTCTGACCTTGTTATGGCTATTGCCAATATAACTGAAACAGATGGGATTTATAAATTGAAAGGCATTTTTTTAAATGGATCTGATATTTTGCAGGAGTCTCCTTTTGCGAATAATTCTATTACTGACATAGAGAATAATCTTGCAGGAGTAAGCAATATCTATTACGGGCAATATAATAATGTAAAGGGTACCGGTTTGAGTGCTTTTGTGAGCCAGAATAATGTAGCCCTAGATCAACGTATTAAGAGTGATCTTATGGCTGCACAAAAGGCAGTGGGTTCAATTACTGTACCTCTTTCCCAGGCCATTCATACGCAAAGTGCGCAAATTCAACTTGCTCTTAATGCTTGCGATTCATTGGATGATGATTTAAAAGTTAGTTTGTTAACGTATATGAATGCAAATACTAATTAATTGGTTATGAAAAAATACTTTATAGTTGCCAGTATTGTAGCTTGTTTCGTTATCGTAATGGTATCCTGCAAAAAGGAAAATACCGATACCGCATCTACACCTCCTTCAACCGTGTCTGAACTATCTGCCGGTATTGAAACCATTTTCGATGAAAGCGCATCGGCTTTTGGCGACGATTTTCCTGTAATAACTCCAGCGTTGGAAGATATTCATGATAATGGCGAAGTGATATTTAATGAGATTTTCACCCCCCCTCCGGGCTATTATTATGCCTATTATACCGGTTTGGGGCCCATCTTTAATAATAATTCATGTAATGCATGCCATGGTGGTGTTGGAGAAGGAAACCCACCGTTGGGTGGAGGTTCTGTAGAAACCTCTATGTTATTTAGGATAAGTTCAGGTAATAATGTTACAACCGGGCCAATAGGTGTTACCGGTTTTGGCGGACAACTGCAAAACAACGCAGTAGCCGGTGTAATGCCTGAAGGCACTGTTAATATACAATATACAGATGTTACCGGGCATTTTGGTGATGGTACTACCTATTCATTACAAGTTCCAACCTATTCGGTCACCGCAAGCTATATACCTTTTCCTGCTGGTTCACTTTTATCTCCAAGGGTAGCTCCTCGTTTGGTAGGTCTTGGTTTTCTTGAAATTATTCCTGAGAGTGCTATTTTAGCCAATTCAGGTACTTACCCTGTTGGTGATACAACCCACATTAACGGACAGCCGAACTATGTATGGGATTTTACTACTTCATCTACACAATTAGGACGTTTTGGGTGGAAAGCTGAAGCACCTACTTTAAAGCAACAATTGGCCGGAGCCTATGTGCAGGATATGGGAGTTACCAATTCTGTTTTTCCTCAGGAAAGCAGCTACGGGCAGTCACAATATGCAACGTATACAGGTGATCCAAGCCCGGAATTACCGGATAGTGAATTGTATGCCAATTTAGAATATGTACAAACTTTAGCTGTGCCTGCTGAAAGAAATGGAACTAATCCGCAGGTTATCAGGGGTGCGCAAATATTTAATTCTTCACAAGCGCAATGCGCTTCTTGCCACATACCTACAATGACAACTCCATCAGTTGTTAATTACCCGGATACGCCACCTGCTTATGCTAATGCAGGAAGTTTACTTACCAATATAGTGATACACCCATATACTGATATGTTATTACATGATATGGGTGCAGGGTTGGCTGATAACCGTCCTGCTTTTGCTGCAACAGGAAGGCAGTGGCGTACTCCACCACTATGGGGTATTGGCTATCTTCCAATTGTTGATCCTTCTGGCCAGTATTTGCATGATGGCAGGGCGCGGAATATTATGGAAGCTATTATGTGGCACGGAGGAGAAGCATATAATGCCAGAGAATATGTACGCAATCTTTCAGCATCCGACAGGGCTGCATTGGTAGCCTTTGTTCAGTCACTTTAATTATTAGGACAGATTTTATAAAATTCAAATTATGAAAAGACAAGTATTATTAGCTCTTATGTGTTTATTTGGCAGTTTGGGTTTTGCTCAAAATGGCACACTCAAGGGGAAAGTGACTGACAGTAGCGGTATTGCAGTGGAAGCAGCTACAATAATGGTAGAAAATACGAAGTATATAACTTCTACGGATAGTAAAGGGAATTATAAAATCAGTGATGTTCCGGTCGGTTCCTATTCTGTGATTGTGGAAATTGAAGGATATAACTCCGTTGAACAGAAGATAACTATAACTGAAAACCAGGTAGCTGAACTTAATTTTAATTTGCTTCAGAAAGTTAACCAGCTCCACAGGGTAGACGTTATACGCCCATTTTCAAGCGGTCAGGGAATGGGGCATATGCCTGAAACATACCAGGGAGTGGATTATTCTGGATTAAAAACAGAAGTGCTTACACTGGATAGCCTTGATGCTGACAAAGCACAGGATAACTTTCGCGAAACATTAGGAAGGTTACCCGGTTCAAATTATTCTGAAACTGAAGGCGGAGGTTTTCCTTCTAATGGCATTGCTTTTCGCGGATTGATACCTACACAATCTGTTGACTTACAAACGCGCCAAAACGGATACAATATTTCAGCCGATGTATATGGTTATCCTGAGTCGTATTATTTGCCACCTCTTGTGGCTGTGGACGAAATACAGGTTGTAACAGGAGAGGCATCATTACAATACGGTCCACAGTTTGGTGGTGTTATTAATTATAAAATTAATGATGGCCCGCTTGACAAGCCATTGGAAATAGGAGTAGAGGAAACCTATGGCAGTTATAATTTTACCAGTTCAGTACTTTCCTTAGGTGGAACCTATAAAAAATGGCATTACTATACCTTTGGGCAATTTAAACATACCGATGGATGGCGGCCCAATGGAAATGTTAATCAGGTAGCTGCCTTTGCGAAATTAGAATATGATGCTTCGGATAAATTTAAAATAGGTATTGAGTATACCCTGATGCGGAATCTTATTCACATGTCAGGTGGGTTGACAGATGCTGAATTTAATGAAAATCCAGACCAGTCATTCCGTGCCCGTAACTGGTTATCTACACCATGGAATATTTTAACTCTAACCGCAGATTATAAGATATCAGATCAAACAGAACTCATTTTAAAATCCACTGGGAATATGAGTGCCCGCTACCTTGTGTGGAAAGGAGAAGAAGGCGGCCCACAACAGGCAGATAGTATAAGTGCTGTTACCGGTATGTATCAGCCACGTGCAGTTGATAAGGAGAATTTTTTAAGCTCTACAAATGAGTTAAGATTACTAACAAATTATAGTATTGGGACTGTTAAATCAACGCTTGCCGGAGGGGTACGTTTTTTTCAGGGTGGAATGTGGCAGGAAGAAGAGGGTTTAGGTACTACGGGGAGTAATTATGACCTTACTATTGTTCCTCATTCTTGGCAAGACTCTCTGTATTTTACTACTACCAATGTAGCTGTATTTATTGAAAACACTTTCCATTTTGGTAGACTGGCAGTTACTCCGGGGTTCCGCTATGAATATATTCAGACTTCGGCAAGTGGATTCACTTCAGGAGAAAATCTGGTGCAATATACAACCGACATAGCCAGAACACTATATGTTCCGCTTTTTGGATGCGCTTTAGAATACAAAACGAGCGACTTTACTAATTTATATGGAAATATAGTACAAGGGTATCAGCCAACTACTTATGAAAATTTAGCCCCTATAGGCTTTGTAGGAGTAATAGACCCTAATTTGCAAGATGAATATGGGTATAACTCAGATTTAGGGTGGAGGGGTAGATTAGGTAAGTTCATCAATTTCGATATAGATGGTTTCTATTTGTTTTTTAACAATGAAATTGGATTTGAGACCCGCAATGACCTTAGCGGAAATCAGTATGAATATGAGACTAATGTTGGAGAGGCAGTACACAAGGGAATAGAATCTTACGTAGAAATCCATGTTTTTAAGATATTCCCTTCTATCAATATCTCGAAAATCGGAGATTTTAGTTTTTTTAATTCGTATGCTTATGATGATGCTCGTTATACCTCGGGACCTTATGTGGGAAATTTAGAAGAATTGGCTCCGGTAAGTATTGAGCGCATAGGTATAAATTATAGATATAAAACACTTTCAGTTACAGCTTTGTACAGTTATACAAGCATGTCATACCAAGATGCGAATAATACCGTTTTCAGCCCTAATGCAGAAGTTGGGTTGGTTCCGGCATACCATGTGGTAGATTTCTCTTCCAGCTATAAGCTAAAGAAATACAATTTTACATTTGGAATAAGCAACCTGTTGGATACAAAATATTTTAATTTTCGCGCCAATGAATATCCTGGTCCTGGAATTATTCCTGCTCCGGGTAGAAACTTTTATGTTGGCATAAGTACAACTTTCTAACTGAATTTCACAAAAGCCATGGCAGCATCATATGTAATTTGAGGTTGTTAATGCGTGAAATTTACTAAGGCTGAGGCATTTTATGGCATGGGTTAATCTAAACAGTATTAACCCATGTTTTTGGTGTTTATATTTTCATAAATTTACACACATAATTTAATCATTAAACCCTGCCCAAATGAAAAAAATTATTTTATCTCTTACCGCTTTCTTTGCTGTTTTAAGTTCGAATTATCTGAAAGCTCAGATACCTGTATATGATCACGTAATTATAGTAATGGAAGAAAACTATTCTTATGCACAGATAATTGGTTCAAAATATGCGCCAAATATTACTGCACTATCAAAAACATCTTATACCGCAAACTTTACAAATTCATATGGTAATTTACATCCGAGTGAGCCGAATTATCTTGAATTGTTCTCAGGTACTAACCACGGTATAACATCAGATCTTACCGGTCCTGCACCTGCAGCCCCGTTTAACGATTGCAATATGGGATCATCACTAATTGCAGCCGGATATACATTTATCGGTTATGCTGAAAGCCAACCTTCCATTGGTTGGACTTCGACTAACTCTGGGAATTATGCAACAAAGCATTGCCCTTGGATCAACTGGATGGTAGGTGCAACGTCAGATTCTATTCCAATTAATTCAGATATGCCGTATTCGTATTTCCCCGATTCATTGCATTATAGTTCATTACCTACTGTTTCCTGGATAATACCCAACCTGGCAGATGATATGCATAATCCTGCTTTGTCTAATACAGGCATTTCAAATGGTGATACATGGTTTAAAGCAAATATCATGCCCTTGATAAGGTGGGCAGTAACGCATAATACATTGGTAATTACTACCTGGGATGAAGATGATGGAACACACCCAAATAATATTCCAACTTTATTTAGCGGAGCGAATATTAAGGGCGGTAATTACAGTACTCCTAAGTTTAACCATCATGGTGTACTCCGCACTATTGAAACAATGTACAAATTGCCTTATTGCGACTCAAGTGCATTCGTAAGTGATATTACTGGCATTTGGACTGTTGCTACAGGCATGGCCAATGAAACTACTATTACCAATGATATTATTATTTGGCCAGTACCTGCAAAGGGGGCTTTGAATATGAATATTATGGCGAGTACATCAGATAAGGCACATTTAGCTATTTGTGATATTACCGGAAGGGTAATTAAAGAGCAAGATGTAGAACTGAAGGCAGGAAATAATACAATGAATATTGGTATAAGCAATTTTGCAAATGGAATTTACTTTGTAAGTGTGAAAGGCGGTTCCTTTGAGGTTTGTAAAAAGTTTGTAGTGCAGAACTAATCCCCCTGATTTATAAAAAGGCTGTTAAGTATTGCACTTAGCAGCCTTTTTTTATTTAGTAATTGGCCAATTTTCGGGCTAATTCAAAGAATACCCTGTTTTGGGTAGTGCATTATTCAGGTGGGATATTAACTTTGCCCGATATACTATATGCCTGTGCAAATATGTTCGCTCGATAAATTGTTGCCTGGAGAGAAAGGCCTGATCACATCATTCAATGATGAGGAGAATGCTCTGAAATTCATGGAGATGGGTTGTACCCCAGGTGAAAAGATAGTGATGGATAGCATTGCTCCATTGGGTGATCCTATTGCAGTAATTGTATCAGGTTACAAACTTAGTATGCGCAAATCGGAAGCTGCTTTAATAAATGTAGAGCGCTGCCAGAAGTGATATGTTTAAGAAGATAAAACTTAAAATAGGGAAGGACCATGCACAACGTGCATTAAAAGTAGCCGTACTGGGTAACCCCAATAGCGGTAAGTCTACCTTATTTAATGCGTTGACAGGTTTAAACCAGCAAACTGGTAATTATCCTGGCGTTACCGTTGAAAAACACAGTGGTGATGCTCTTATTCATGACGATAAAAAGGGGGAAACGGTATATGTTACATACCTTGATTTACCTGGTACATATAGCATATACCCTAAGACATTAGACGAAGAGGTTTGTTTTAAAATTATGTGCGATGAATCTAATGAAGACCATCCTGATGCGGCTATTATTGTTGCTGATGCAGCTAATTTACGCAGGAGTCTTTTTCTTGCCACGCAAATTATAGACCTTAACATCCCCTGCATTTTTGTAATGAACATGATGGACATTGCAAAGGTTAGGGGAGTCCATATAGATACCGAGAAGCTATCAAATTTTATTGGTGTACCGGTGGTGGCAGCCAATGCCCGTAAAAAGCATGGGGTAGATAGTATAAAGCAATTACTGGCACAGGGTCTTCAAGCACCTCAAAAGCAGTTTACCGAGATTAAGCAATTTGCACCGGCTGAGTTTATTGAAAGCGTTCAGAAGATGTTCCCTAAAAAGAGTTCTTATGGCGCTTACCAAATAATCAATAATGAAGCTGGCGTTGAGCATTTTGAAATATTGCCTACTCAGAAAATTGATATAAAAAAGCAGATTAAAAGCACAGGCTTTGAAAAGCACAAAATACAATCGGAAGAGACCATAGCCCGTTACAAAGCAATTAATGAAATTGTAAAGGAATGTGTCGTAATTGACGAAGAAGAAAAACGTAAATCCCTGTCTTCCCGTATTGACGCTATACTCACCCATAAGGTCTGGGGATATCTGATATTCCTTGCTGTGCTTTTTGTGATATTCCAAAGTATATTTTTAATTGCAAAATACCCAATGGACGGAATAGAATTCCTGTTCGTTAAATTATCGGAATTAGGTAGGGACACACTTCCAAAAGGAGAGTTATCTGCCTTGCTTATTAATGGTATTCTAGCCG
>DATHOD010000203.1:0-16186 GCA_035485295.1 Bacteroidia bacterium | reverse complement strand
TATAAGCTATTTTACAATTGACTATGCTTATGTTTCCAATACTGCAGGTAAGGGAATTCCAATAAATGATGGGATATTTTATTTAAGTACCTCCTGTGCTAAAACTGACACGGCTTCATGCGCTGACTCACCGGGTGGTGGCGATACTGCTGGCATATGCTACCTGGTACCGTATATAGATTTTCATAATCCAATGACATGTTGTTATCCTCCTTCCTGTTCACCACAGTCATTTTGGCTTGCCTCCCACTTGGCAAGAAGGCAAGGTGGGGTAGGGTGCGATAGTAATTTTATCTGGTATTCTGTTACGCGTTATACAGGGTTCCAATATTCCTTCTCAGCATGGTTAGAAGGATATACCGATTCTGTTCCTAAGAATGGTGTTAAGTATACACCGGCCTTGCAGTGTTCTAACAGTTGCGGGCTAACAATGGATTTAACAGTTATGGACGGGGTGCCACCTTATACTATTACCCACCCATGGGCCAAGCGTGATACTATTATAGGTGCCTACAGCACGTGTGCCTCTAACGGAAATGTTAAAATGACTCTTAAAATTCCGGGCTGTCCTTACACTTGTGGTACATCGGATACCATTATAGTCCCACCTCCAATTGTAGTTGATGCATGTAAGGATACAGTGAGAAATATACCATCTCAAAAAGTAGTTCTGAAACCTGTTCCGGTTATTACTGCAAGCCCAGATACTATTAGCGTTTGTAACGGTACACCAATAAATTTGACTTTAAATTCATGCCTGGCTGGTACTTCCTTTACCTGGACGGGAAGTGATAAAACTTCGGGCACGGGTAATGCTATTTCTGATAATACAAGTGATACAGGTAAGGGGCCAATAACCATTACATATACCATTGCTGGTTCACTAAATGGTTGTGCTGATACCATTCAAGCCGTTGGTATTGTGAATCCGTCCCCAATAAGTAGTATTACAGGTGTTGATACATTAAGTCTGGGCCGGTCGGAAACAATTACGGCTACTGGTGGAGGAACATACGCATGGAGCCCTTCAACTGGATTAAGTTGTACCGGTTGCCCTAACCCGATAGCTTCACCCACAGCTACAACTACCTATGTGGTTGACGTTACTGATTCTGAAGGCTGCCAGAAGACTAGTACATTTACTATTATGGTACTTGATGAAGATATAGTTGTTCCCAATGTTATCACACCTAATGGTGATGGCAAGAACGATTTGTTTGTTGTTCGTAACCTTGAATATTATCAGAATAGCAAGTTGACAATTTTTGACCGTTGGGGAAATCAAGTGTATTCTTCTTCAAACTACCAGAATAACTGGGATGGAGGCGGACAAAGCGATGGGGTTTACTATTATTTACTTACCCTGCCTACTGGAAAGGAGTATCATGGCTTTTTGCAGATTATTAAATAGAAACAATTTTATCATGAGAATAAAATACTTTTTGATTGTTCTAATTGCACTTTTTGCTTTCAAAGCATATGGTCAGCATCAGCTTTATTTTGAAAACTTCCAGGCTGCTACCAACACTTTTGTAATTAACGATACTGCTAAAGCACTGGGAGACAACAAGGGAAATAATAAATGGATAGTAAATAGTATATATAAAGGCGGAGGTATTTATCCTAATACAATGTCCGAGGATAGTACATACAGTGGTTCTATATCTTTTGCAGGTGGAAAGTATTTGCATATATACGACAGCGCTTCTACATACCTGAATGATAATTACAATCCAACAGATTCTTCTACCCGTTTTGCGCACATGAAGCATGGAATATGTACTAAGTCTCTTACCAATATAAATTTCAACTTCTGGTACTTATGCCAGGGTTCAGCAACGGCCTATGGGGAAGTGTATTATAGTATAGACGGCGGGCCATGGACACAGACAGGCAGCCCATTGTATAACAATAAATACAAATGGCAATACGCAACCATTACCAATCCGGTATTCACAAACGTAGAAGATTTAAGGTTTGGTTTCCTTTGGCACAATGCCAAGGCTGCTGGAAAAGATACTTCAGCCTTGGGAATAGATGATGTATCGTTGTATGGTATTTACGATAGCATTGCTCACCCTATTACATGTACATTTACTACATATGGCACTGATAGCTGCCTTGGTGGAAGTGAGTATGTATTTTTTGCCGCCAATCTTAGTGATAGTACTTGTAGTTCAGTGTGGGATGTATATATGTCAAAAGGCAACGGAACTTTTCCGGGCTCTTATGCCTGGTACCAAACTATAAGCGATACTACCTATAATGATTTAACCAGCTATTGGTATCTGATACCTCCTGTTAGTTTTACTACTGTGGGAACTTGCTATAAATTCAAAATGGTAAGAACGAGTTATCCATTCCTCACTTTTACTGACTCTGTTTGTTTTCCTTTTGATTCATGTCCAGGAACAATAATTACCCTGCAGCCTCCGGCAACCCTTGACACAAACGCAGTATGTGCAGGTAGTGTTATAGATATACCGTTCTTGTCTACAGGAATTTACAGTACCTATAATGTGTATTATGCTGAGCTAATAGACTCAATAGGAGCTACAGCAAAAATTGATACTATTGGAAATCTGCCCAGTAATGTATCATGGCCTTATCCTCCAGGCGATGTAGTAAGTACTATTCCACTTAACACCCCTCCGGGATGTCATTATTATGTCAGGGTAGTCTCTTCAACTTCGAACCGTAAGCCATTTATGTGGGGACCTTTTTGTATTCAACATTGCGACATACTTACCGATACAATGACCAGTGTCTCCGCTTGCCTGAAATCATGTAAAAAGCAACCTAACGGCGATACATATAAAATAAAGTTTAACGTGCATGAATATGATTCGCTTGCGAAGTATGGGAAGGGAAATAAATTTGAGGTGCAGCTAATTGCATTTAACTTATATCCCGCCAGCTTTGGTGCAATAAATACCGGCTTGTTAGGAGCAATATTCGACACAACAACCGGATATATGACATTACATATTCCATGCCCTGATACATTGTTTGCAAATGGAATAAACCCGGGTGTATATTATATTCGGGTTATTGCTGATAGCTCAAGTTTCTCCGATAGTGCATTCGGGTCATTGGTGCAATTAACAATAGGAGAACCTGCAGATAGTATGTATCTTACTGTTGCGCCACCTAAGGGCCCATACTGTACAGGTGCAACAATTACTTTTAATGCAAACCCGAATGATGGAGGTCCTCCGTATAATTCTACATATGAATGGTGGTCTACAAGTGGTAAGGTTACCACAGATTATGGACCAGGTGGGGCCGCTTATTTGGGGTTGAATATAAATACGGCAGATACATTCTATGTGTCGTGCCAGGAAACAAATTATGGATGTGCAGGCAGTAAAGCTAAACTAAGTGATACTATAATAGTGCTTGGTCCGCCAAGTATAAGTAAAACAGGCCCATTGCAACTTTGTATAAAGAGCGATACAGGCACATACTCTATTCCATTTGCTAACAATACAAATTACCTGTGGAGGATCTATTCAAAATACGCCAAGAGTGATACATCGAATAATGTGTTGAAAATAGTATTTGATACAACGGGTACGTTTAAAGTATCGGTAGTGGCATTCAATGCCTGCTTTACTGATAGTGCAGTCTGGTCAATAAAAGTTATTGCTCAGCCTGTTCCGGTTATTGCGGCCAGTCCTTCAACTTCTATTTGTGATGGTAAATCAGTTGTTCTTACTGTATCCGGAGGAACTAAGTATGTATGGAGTACAGGAAATACTGCCACTTCCATTACGGAAGCGCCACCAAGGGATACTATTTATTGGGTAACAGTTAAAAATGCTGCATGTTCGGTGAACGATACTGTTAAAATTACTGTTATTCCTGCTCCAACGGTACTTGTTACACCGACTATAGGCTTAGTATGTTTGCATGATAGCATAAGGCTAATAGCAAGCGGTGCCCAGCATTATGCATGGATTCCAGTTAATGGTTTAAATATTGATACCGGAAGTATAGTGTACGCTTCACCCGGGGGCAATACTACTTATATGGTTACAGGTACAAATGCAAGTGGTTGTGCCGATAGTGCTTATTCAGCAATTACAGTGGAAATACCTTCTACTAATGTTACTTCAGCTGTTTCAATAACTTCAGGCAATAGCGTAACATTAACTGCATCAGGTGGCGGCACTTATTTATGGAATACCGGCGCTACAACTGATTCTATTACAGTGAGCCCAACTACTAATACTGTATATACCGTTATGGTAACCGACCCCAATAATTGTAAAGCAGTAGATACTGTTACAGTTGAAGTGAGCCCTAAATGCGGAGCAATTTTTGTTCCTGATGCTTTCTCGCCTAACAATGACGGGTTTAATGATAAGTTGTATGTAAGGAACAACTGTATAAAAGATCTCGATTTTATAATATACGATCGTTGGGGTAATAAGATATTTGAAACTACTAACCCTAACGAAGGCTGGGATGGTACCGAAAATGGCAAGCCAATGAATACAGGTACTTATGCATATTATGTCAATGTTCTTACAATTGATAATCAAATACTTACAAAGAAGGGTAATGTGGCTTTGATAAGGTAAAGGCTTTTAAGCAAAATATAATAAAACCCTGTAGTTTGCAGGGTTTTATTATTCCTGAAAGCCAATACTATAAGGCAATTCCGGCATAGATGAAGTTTAGAAGTATTTAAAATTGATTTTTTCCTTACCTTTGCACCCTCAAATAAAAGACGAACTACATGAAAGCTAATGCAAACCAGATTTTAATTCCGATGGATTTTTCAGATCAGGCGTTAATTGCTCTTGATCAATCTTACAATTTGGCAAGCTTCTATAATGCTGAAATTACCCTATTGTATGTAATTGAAGAATCAGGTGCTTTATCTAAAATTTTTGCAAAATCAATAGACGAGGCAGCTATTAAGAAAGAGATTGAAAACAAGCTGCATGAGCTTGCCGTTGATACTGAAAAGAAAAAGAAGACTAAGGTTAACACAATAGTAGCAAAGGGTGCGGTATACGAAAAGATTCTTGAGGTAGCTGAAATGCTGAATGCTAAAATGATCATTATGGGTTCACAGGGAACTGTGGGAATACGCAAAAGATTTATTGGTTCAAATGCATTAAGAGTTGTAAGAGAGGCATCTTGCCCTGTAATTACCATTAAAGGTAAGCATCACAGGGAAGGTTGCAAGAACATTGTTCTGCCAATTGACCTTTCAAAAGAAACACGCGAAAAGGTATCTAAGGCTATTGAACTTGGGAAGTTGTACGGTTCAACTATACGTGTAGTATCTGTGTTATTCACTCTTGATGAATTTGTAGTAAACCGCATCACCCGTCAAATGGATCAGGTGAAATCGTTTATTCAAAAGGCAGATGTTAAGTGTACTGCAGAAATGATTAAAGCCATTAAAGGTGAAGAGAGTTTATCACAAGCTATTGTTGACTATTCAAACAAGGTTGATGCTGATTTGATAATGATAATGACGCAACAAGAAAGTGAAACCACTCCCTTGTTCGTTGGTTCTACAGCACAGGGTATTATTAACAATTCCGATGTGCCAGTAATGAGCCTGGTGCCTACATTGAAAACTATGGTAAGCGGTTTCGTACCATATTGATAATCAATATTGAACGATAAAAGCTCCCAGGCTATCACAATAATCAATAATCTTAGCCCTGATGTATACATCGGGGCTTTTTGTTTATGGTGTTGTTATTTATATAGATTTGCAGCAACAAATCCATCACCCCCCCCATTTAAGATGAAAAGCAAATTTTACCAGTTCACTCTTGCAAAAAAAATATGTATTTTTTTTGCCGGAGCAATTATTCTTGTTAGCAGCCTTCATGCTCAACCATATATTTACGGTGCTACAAATGCCGGTGGAGTTAATGGATTGGGTGAGTTGTTTAAGATAGATGAATCGGCATCACCCACAGAAAACATGATATACAGTAACGATGTTGTTTCGGGCTATAACATACAAGGAACTCTGCTTTTTGCGTCAGACAATAACATTTATGGAATGACTCACTTAGGTGGAATAGGAGGTGCAGATTCAGGTGTGATATTTCAGTATAATCCAGGTACTGCTACTTATACTGATCTTTTGAATTTGAATGCAAATACCGGCGGTTATGCTACAGGTAAGTTAATTGAAGGTAATAGTGGTACTTTTTACGGAATGACAGCCTCCGGAGGTGTTCATGATTCAGGAGTGATTTTTAAGTATAAGAAGTCTACCAACGTGCTTACTGTTTTATATAGTTTTAAAAAGAGCAGCGGGTGCAAGCCTTTGGGCTCGCTTACTTTACATAACAGTCTACTCTACGGAATGACAAGTATAGGCGGAGCGCAGGATTCGGGTGTGATATTTTCATTTGATACAGCCAGCTTAACATATACAATACTTGCCAGTCTTAATAAAACAACAGGTGCTAAGCCTCAGGGTACTTTATATCTCAATTCTGCCGGAAATTTATTTGGTCTTACCGCTACAGGTGGCACAAAGAATGGTGGTACTATTGTCGAATACAACACTACAACTTCAACTATAACCGACTACCACGACTTTGCTCTTCCCACAGGTGCAGTTCCCGATGGAGATGTTATTATGGCGGGAAACAAACTATATGGTATGACTAGCATAGGTGGAGCACATGATTCAGGTGTTATATTTATGGTGAATACTGCTACTAGTACATATACCGATTTGTTTGATTTTACAAAATCTCAGGGAGCTAAGCCAATGGGTAGCCTGCTATTGGCGTCTAATAGTTATTTATATGGAATGACACGCATTGGTGGTGCGCATAATTTCGGGGTAATATTCCGAATGGATACTGTTTCACATGCCTATACCAAATTAATTGATTTTGCTGGTGTGCCAAGCAGTGGCCAAAACCCAATGTATACTCAACTTATGGAGGTTTGCATACCTGCAACTATAACAAAGCAACCGGCGAATGCTAAAATATGCGAAGGCTCAGATACTTCTTTTACTGCCGCAGGAACAGCAACATCAACTGTAACATACCAATGGCAGGTTAATAGTGGTGCAGGTTACAGCAATCTAAGTGATGCGGGAGTTTACAGCGGATCTGCAACATCTACTCTTATACTTACAGGTGCAACAGCAGGCATGAACGCATATACATACCGTTGTGTATTGAAAGATGGCTGTATTGATAGTTCTACCACCAACATGGCTACGCTTACGGTTAATGCCTTGCCTGTGGTGACAATTACTTCAAATCCTATAAGTGATTCAGTTTGTCCGGGCGGTTCTATAACATTATCAGGAAATGGTGCAAAAACATATGTATGGACAGGCAGTATTACAAATGGTGTGGCATTTACTCCTGCTACAGGTGGTAAATATGTTGTTACCGGTACCGATGTGAATGGATGTATAAATAAGGACAGCGTGAACATCGGCATTAAAACGGCTCCAACTGTTTCATTCACTTCAACTCCTGCAAATGATACTGTGTGTAAAGGTGGTTCAGTTACCCTTAATGGTACAGGTGCTTTAAGCTATTCATGGAATAACGGAGTAACCGATGGGGTTGCTTTCAATCCTCCTTCATCAGGAATGTATATAGTTACCGGAACGGGTTCTAACGGTTGTACCAATAGTGACACAGCTAATATAGTGGTTGATAACATTAAGGCCACCATTACAGGCGATGTGATTGGAGGATTGAATATATGTGGTGCCGGTAATATGGACACACTAATGGCAAATACTACAGGTGGAATTGGCCCAATTACGTATTCTTGGAGCACAGGTGGAAGTAATGATACAGCAATGGTATCCTCTGCTAATTCATATAGTGTAACTGTTACTGATGTCCATGGATGTTCAGCGAATACAAATGCAACTGTTAATATACATTCAATACCGACTGTTACCGTAACATCAAGCCCTGCTTCCGATACTGTTTGTGCAGGCGGTTCTGTTACTCTTAAAGCAGGTGGCAGCGGTGGAACCACATATAGCTGGAGTGGAGGAATTACTGACGGATCTGCTTTTACACCGTTGAGTTCAGGTCAATATATTGTTATAGGAACACGTACTTCTTCAGGTTGCCAAAACAAGGACACTATACAAGTCGTGGTAAATCCATTACCTGTTATAACTGTAATAGCTAACAGCGATACTATTTTAGCGGGTACTATGGATACTTTAACAGCAAATGGTAATTCGGTTTCATATGTATGGACGACAGGTGGTACAAATGATACTGCAGTAGTAGCGCCATCTGTAACTACCACTTATACCGTAACAGGTACTGGTGCTAATGGATGTACTGATACGATGAGTATTAGAATCGTTGTAAGTGTAATTACGGGAATCAATAACGTTGGTGATAAGAATAGTACAACATTATATCCTAACCCTGCAAATGAAACTATGTATATAATGGTTTCTATGCAAACATCATTTGCTCCTGTAGTAATTAGGGTAATAGATGTAATGGGCAAAGAACTAATAAGTGTAAATGGTACTTTAACTAATGGTAAGCCAATGCCAGTAGATGTGAGTGGCCTGGCAGCAGGAGTATACTTTGTAAAAGTAACTACCGCTAGGAGTTCACGGGTTGTAAGGTTTGTAAAAGAGTAGTTCTATAATTTATATGTGAAAGGGTCCGCCACTGGCGGACTTTTTTGTTTTATAAAATCTGCTTATATTTAATCTAATGAAACCACTATCCTTAATAGTTATTGCTATTTTAAGTGTCGTTTTTATTTCTTATTCCCCTTATAAGATACGTGAAACAGACTTGGAGAAGATGCATTTATCAGGGAGTGTGAAATGGATAAAGCAGTGGTTAGTGGAGCCAGTTGGTAATACCGCAACTGCCACTTATTCAGACATGATGAAATCACGGCTTATGGGGCGTGATTCTAGTAATTTTCTCTTTTTTTTCGATGAGGGTGGGTGGTTGATTGAAGCTGAGTATTATGATAAAGACAGTATGCAGCAGGAAAGGGATAATTATAGATATGATGTGCATGGTAGGCTGGATGAGCAAGTGGCTTATAGTCCCTGGGATAATGACAGAACTATTAAAGTAAGTTATAAGTATAATAATAATGACGAATTAAGAGAAGAGGCTTTTTATTATAATGAAACTCAAGTTCCATCAACTGAATGGTGGTTTGAATATGATGTTATGGGTAGAGTTAAAACGAAATATGAGGGTAATTCTGCTCACTATAATGGAATAACAATATATAATTATGATTCCTCAGGCAATTTGTATGGTTATATTATAAACGCTGCCAATAATTTCTTGAGAAGAAAAGGGGTTTACACTTATTGTAATGGAAAAATAAAAGAGTTTCTTTTATATAATCTGAGTGATACTACTTTTTGGATAGAGAAGGAAATTTATACTTTTGATAAAGTAGGTAATAAGGTTGAGGAGATAAGATATGGACAAACTCCGATAAAATCAGACACCGGGGTGCTCATATTGAAGCAGGGATGGAAGTACTATGATAATAATATCGTAGTACACACATATTTTCCCTATTGCCCCTTGGCATTTCCTGATATAGGGTTTGATGATGGAAAGCCAAAAATTACCAGAGACTCTACTATCATTCAATACGATAGTCTGGGTAATTGGACAAAACAAACCAGTTATTATAATGATAGCAGCTATTGTATAAAATATAGAGCGATTGGTTATTATTAGATACGCTTAAAAAACCTATAATTGAAAAGTAATTCAAACTTATGGAAAGCCCTTTCCCTACAAAACAAGTTATTGAAGATGCTGCAAAACGGATAGCTCCTTTTGTGCATCGTACACCTGTGCTATGCAGCAGCAGTATTAACGCAATGTTCGGTTTTGAACTTTTCTTGAAATGCGAAAACTTTCAGAAGATTGGAGCATTTAAATATAGAGGTGCGACTAATGCAGTGCTAATGCTTTCCGCAGACGAAAGGAAAAGCGGAGTTGCTACTCATTCATCAGGCAACCATGCACAGGCTCTGGCATTAGCTGCCAAGATAAATGGATTGAAGGCCTATATAGTAATGCCCGAGAACTCATCCTCGGTAAAGATTAATGCCGTTAAGGGTTATGGAGCAGAAGTAATCTTGTGCGCACCGAATCAAAAATCAAGGGAAGACACATTAGCAGAAGTGTTAAGAAAGACTGGCGCTACATTGGTCCATCCTTATAATAACTATAGTATAATTGCAGGACAGGCAACAGCGGCTAAGGAGTTTATTGAGGATGTTAAGGACTTAGATATTATAATGGCCCCGGTTGGTGGTGGTGGATTATTAAGCGGAACTGCTTTGTCGACCCATTATTTCTCTCCTAAATCTGTTGTTATTGCCGGAGAACCTATAAATGCTGATGATGCTTATCGCTCTTTGCAAAAGGGAGAGATAGTACCTGCGAACCCACCAAGTACTATTGCTGATGGGCTTTTAACTTCGTTAGGAGATAAAACGTTCGATATAATCAGGAAACACGTAAAGGAAATAATAACTGTTTCGGAAGAAGATATAATTGTTGCTATGCGTTTGGTTTGGGAAAGAATGAAAATAATTATAGAGTCTTCCAGTGCTGTACCTATTGCTGCTGCAATTAAGAACAAAGATCAGTTTAAAGGTAAGCGCATTGGCATTATAATAAGCGGTGGCAATGTCGACTTGAATAAACTTCCATTTTAATTTCAATTTATATGAATAATATTCGCCCTTTCCACGTTGCATTTCCGGTAAATAATCTGGAAACTACCCGCAAATTCTATGCTGAGGTATTAGGTTGTAAAGTGGGACGTAGTGCAGAAAGGTGGATAGATTTTGACTTATATAGCCATCAGATATCGGCGCATTTGGTTGATGAGCAAAAAAAGGCTTCTGCCACAAATCAAGTCGATGGTAAGAACGTTCCTGTATTGCATTGGGGCGTTATATTAACTATGGAACAATGGGATACCCTTGCTGAAAGGCTAAAAAAGCATAATGTGAAATTCATAATAGAGCCATACATACGTTTTAAAGGAGAAGTAGGGGAGCAGGCTACTATGTTCTTTTTAGATCCAAGTGGGAACGCACTTGAGTTTAAAGCCTTTAAAAATGATGCTTCTATTTTTGCTGTTTAAAGGCGTAGCTACTTAGCATACTTCTGTTTCCTTATCCATGTCATTATAATGCCCAGTAGTATAATAAGGGCAATAGGTATAACCATATTAATTATTTGAAGGCGAGTGCGGAATGTTACCGCTTTTTTACCATCGAGTAGGCGCAGCGTTAATTGCTTGGTGCGTATGGTTAGTAGGTTTTCATCACCACATAGGTAGTTCATGCAATTGATAATAAAATCACGATTGCCAAACTGTGTTTTCATATAAATATCATATCCCAACGGGTATGTGAAATTATCACTGTGCCTTACAGCATTTGCAATTACATCACCATCAGATACTACAATCATTGAAGTGGGAATGCTTTCAGCAGTAAAGCCCATGGCGTTTATAGAATCTTTAGGCATATCAATTCTATCCTTATAAAGTGACGTGAATTTTCCTTCCAGCAAAACTGCTACAGGTTCAAAAGATCTTGTGAATTGCCGTTCATCAGGTTTCATTTGCGCCATAGCAAGGCTAACACGCGCAGGGGAATTCATTAGTCGGGTATATTTTGACGTGGTAAGCAAAATGGTTTTCTTAATTCCTCTAACCGCAATGGTATCAATCGTGTTTGCTAAGTTGAGTTCAATAAGGTTTAAATTTTTAACAATTGGATTATCACTGGTAGAAGATATTAAAGGTTCAAAAAACCAGGGGAATGGTTTGAACTGAGGCTGTTGGCCAGGGTATGCCATATTTAATTGAATATCGGCACATTGCATATCCATAATCAGGTTGGTGTTAACCCGCACCCCGTATTTGAATAACTGATCTTCGAGATTGAGATTAGCAGGGAAAGCAAGTGTCATTCCATTGCGCTTGAGGCTATCCATAGGGGCTGATAGTGCATCCAATAACCACAATACCTTTCCACCACGCATAATAAACTGGTCTATTATGAATTTGTCTTTTTCATCAAATGCGGTATCGGGCTTGGCAATGATAATAGCCTTATATGTTTGCAGGCTTTTTAATCTTTGATGCAATGTTATACGATGCACATCATAATACTCACTAAGTCCTTTTAAGGCATCGGCTGTACTTAGCGAGTCAAGTTCTCCTTGTCCATCTATAAAGGCAACTCTTGGCCGCATTTGTATACTCAACTTATGTATAGCATTGTCAATATCGTATTCTAATGCCTCAATAGAATTGTTTAGCTGCGTTTGTGGGTCTGCGTCCATTTGGGTTTGCAGCAGTTGAATGGGTATATCACGGCCCATGTATGATAAAATAGCCCCAGGCCATATTATTTGCTGGGAATTTCCTGAATTATCTTTAACCTCCAGTTCGGTAGGGGTGAGGCCTGCTTCGTATAACTGATGGAATACAGCTTTTTGTTGTTGTTCATCGGAACTGGCAGAAGGGTTGATGAATTCGTATTGTATTTTACCATTGGAATATGCCCGGAACTCATCGAGCATTTCTTTTGTTTCATCTCGAAGCTTTATAAGCCCCGGAGGTAACTTGCCATCCAGGTATATTTTGAAGAATGCAGTAACCTTAAGGTTCTTTGCAATTTCCTTCGATTCTGGTGAAAGTGTATAACGCTTTTCCGATGTCAGGTCGAAGCGGTGGAAAAGGAAGGTGCCAACAAAATTACACAACACAATAATTACTATGCTCATTGTAAGACGAGAAAGATCGCGCTTCTTAAGGTTGCGTGTATGTGTAGCTGCTTCTACCATTTCCTGCTTTCAATTGTTGTCCTGCTCATTAACAGAAATATAGCTGTAATACTTACAAAATAAATCACATCACGGGTATCTATCACACCACGGCTCATAGAAGAGTAATGAGCACTTATGCCCAATTGTTGAACCATATTGCCTATTACCCCTGATGAAAATACATTACCCAGATATGCAAAGCCTGTGTAACAAAAGAAACATAATATAACAGCCAGTATAAATGACACTACCTGGTTATTTGTGATTGCAGAAGCAAACACACCTATAGACACGAAGCCACTGGTAAGGAATATTAAGCCAAAGTATGAACCCCATGTTCTTCCGTTATCAATATTGCCGGGAGGGTTACCAAGGGCATAAACCGAAAAGTAATAAACAAGGGTGGGTAAAAGTGCAAGTATAACAAGTATTACGCAAGCCATATATTTGGCAAAAACTATTTGCAAATCACTAATAGGGCGGGTGAGGAGTAGTTCTATAGTTCCTGCCTTTTTCTCTTCAGCAAAGGAACGCATAGTTACCGCCGGAATAAGGAATAAGAATACCCAGGGTGCCATAACAAAAAGGGCATCTATACCTGCATAGCCTCCGTCAAGAATATTAGAATCCATAGGCAATACCCACATAAGCAACCCAACGGTGATAAGGAATACAGAGATTACTATGTATCCTATCAGGGAGCTTAAAAAAACAGATATTTCCTTTTTTAACAGTGAAAGCATAATTGCTTTTGAGGGTTCCAAAGTTAATGGATGTTATATAACAATACACAATTCAGGGTAAAACATTTTAAACTTTATTCCCAGTTTCTTTTTTTAGGGAAAATGAATATATTTGTAGCAGAACAGCGTGTTTTCTTAAAATAACCTCACCGCATGAATAGAAGAAATACGATTTTATTATTAGCTATACTATTGCTTATTATAGGCAAAGCAAATGCCCAAACCTTTTGGTTTGAGAATTGGACTGGTACAACTTGTGCAAAGCTGTGTACAACATACAGCGGTCCTAATGGTACATGGACAACAGTAGCTACTGGCGCTAATGGTGCTTCAGCAAATGAATGGTATTATAGTTACACGGAACAAGGTATGGGACGTGGCCAGTGCGGATCGGCAGCAGGGACTAAAGCGACTGCTCATATAGGAAATGTATCTAGTTCGCCCGCAGCCTTTCTTTTTTGTCCTGCCGGAGATTGTGGTGCGGCATACGATGCATCTTCGGGTGCCGACAACACCAATACTGAAATAGAATCACCGGTTATAAATTGTACAGGAAAGACAGGGATAACCCTTTCATTTAATTATATAATGGGTGGACAAGCTGGTGCCGATTATGCTTCGGTTAACTATTATAATGGCACTGTATGGGCATTGTTGGTTAACCCTCCAATGACGACGACATGCACAGGCGGACAAGGCAAGTGGGCATATTATTCTATTGCCCTGCCTGCAAGTGCTAATAATAATGCAAATGTTCAAATAGCCTTTAACTGGCAGAATAATGCAGATAATTCGGGTAATGACCCTTCTTTTGCAGTTGATAGTATTCAGTTATCGGTTACCGTTCCGACTAAGCCGGTAGCTAATTTTGTAGCAAGTGATTCTACTATTTGCGTTGGCGATACAGTTTACTTTACTGATAAATCAACCAATAGCCCTACCAGCTGGAAATGGACGTTCACAGGAGGTACACCACCTACATCAATAATTCAAAATCCTAAAGTTGTTTATACAACACCGGGTGCATTTACTGTAAAGCTTGTAGTGAAAAATGGCAGTGGTTCTGATAGTCTTACCAAAATCAGTTATATAAATGTTGTTGCAAAACCCACAGTCACTTTAAGTGGAAATACCACCATATGTCCGGGAAGTTCTACTGTTATAACCGCCACAGGCGGTGGAACCTACGCATGGTCACCGGCAACTAATTTAACTTGTACTAACTGTCCAAATCCGACAGCAAGTCCCGCAGCGACAACAACATATTCTTTAGCCGTAAGTAATGGAACATGTGTGAAAGACACAACGGTAACAATTACTGTTAATCCAACTCCAACAGTAAGTGTTAGTCCATCATCGGCAACAATATGTACCAGTGGTGGTGGCACTATATTAACCGCCAGTGGTGCCACAACATATACCTGGAAACCCGCAACGGGTTTAACTTGTACGAATTGTACAACAACTACCGCGAATCCTGCTACAACAACTACTTATACACTAATAGGTGCCAGTGCAGCTGGTTGTAAAGATTCAGTTACTGTGGTGGTAACAGTAGCAAGCAGTATAACAGCTGTTATTACAGGTAAGGATTCTGTTTGTAAAGGAAGCTCAACCACATTAACTGCAAGCGGCGGTGCAACATATACATGGGCTCCTGCTACTGGCTTAAGTGCTACAAATACAGCCGTTGTAACTGCAACTCCTGCTACAACCACAACATATACAGTAATTGCAACCAGTGGTTCTTGTTCCGCAAAAGATAGTGTAGTAGTTAAAGTGGACCCATTACCAGTTGTTACGTTAACTGCGGCACCATCTTTATCCATTTGCAATGGTAGTTCAGCTACATTAACTGCAGCAGGGGGTAGCACATATTTGTGGAGCACAACTGCTACAACATCAGGTATAACTGTTTCTCCTGCAACCACAACTACATATTCTGTAACGGTTAAAAATACCAGTGGCTGCCAGGTTGATACCAGCATGACTGTAACCGTTAATCCAATTCCTACTGTAACTGTATCGCCTGCGTCTGCAAGTATTTGTACAGGTGGTGGTGGCGCATCACTAACCGCAGGAGGCGCTTCAACTTATACATGGAAGCCTGCAACAGGGCTCTCTTGTACTAATTGTTCAATAACTAATGCTAATCCGGCAAGCACAACAACATATACTGTGGTGGGGACCAGTGTCGCGGGTTGTAAAGATTCTACAACTGTAACTATTACAGTTACTGGTAGTATAAGTGTTACCATTTCGGGTAAGGATAGTGTCTGTGCCGGAGGCTTTACTACAATAACTACGTCTGGCGGAACTACCTATGCATGGTCTCCTGGAACAGGATTGAATTGTACAAATTGTTCTGTTACTACTATTACTCCGGCAAGTACAACTACATACACTATATCTGTTACTAATGCCAGTGGATGTAATAAGGATACTACCCTTGTAATTACAGTTGTACCAATTCCGGTTGTTACCGTTACTCCTGCTAATCCTGCAATTTGTAAGGGTAATAATGTTAGCCTTACTGCAAGTGGAGCTACGACCTATGCCTGGAGCCCTTCTGCAGGACTTACATGCACTAACTGCATTAAT
>DATHOD010000202.1:0-23557 GCA_035485295.1 Bacteroidia bacterium | reverse complement strand
CAAGAATAAGTAAGAATAAGAAAAGTGCTAGGTATAAGAAGAAGAAGTTATTGGGGTGGTGCAGAGCCAATGCTATTCCTGCAGCGAACGGTAATATCAGCCGAAAGAAAGGTACTTGACTAAGTTTTGTTTCCATTTAGTTAAATCCTGAAAAAGGGAGTATAGAGTAGTCTACTAATTGAACGTCATAATAATAGAAATGTAAAATTTGCTGTGCAGTATATCCAAGTTGAGACATGTGTATTGCTCCCTCCTGGCATAGTCCAACTCTATGTCCATAGCCTCTGCCATGAAGTATAATAAACTCCTTATCTTCTTCAATGGTAAAAAGGGTAGAGTGTAAACTCCAGTCGGTGCGTATATCTTTAAGCGGGATTGTATAGCCATTGTCATAAAGAAAAACTCTTTTCTCTGTAGGGATAGAATCCCAATAAGATAAAGGGTGAAGATTATCTTTTTTCATGCCTTTTTCTTTTTTTGTCAGATAATTGTTCCAAGCTTCTTTTGTGATTTTCTTTTCCCATAATGCTGCAGGCTGATGTATACAAAAGGTATCCTGTTTTGCTCTTAAGTAATATAGAGCACTGCTCCACACATCTTCTGAATTAAGGGTGTAACCGCCACAGTTTGCATGAAAGGCAGCGTTGATGAGTTGGTTGTTATCATCAACCAGCACTATCCCTCGCGTTGCGTCAACAGCCTTCAAAATATCCGGGTTAGCTGTTGCACCTTGGTAAACCTGGCAGTGTACATTATCGCATACCTCAAAGCCATCGTTAATATGGCGCGCAAGATTATTTAGCACATAAGTACGGCATATAATAGCTTGTACTTTGTAATACTCTCCCGGTTTTCTTAATCCTGCTTCAGAGTAGATCACACCGCTCACGTAGTGTTCAAGATCAACCATGTTAATTAGCTTCAGGCCATCCTCATCACTTGAAATAACTATATCATCATCAAAATGGTGAGTTGTTTTATTTGAAGAAGGTTTTATGTAAAGCTGGTTACGTTTCGTGTATCCATGAAAACGGAGGCGTAAATACTTACCTACTATATGGTCAACAGTTTTAAGTATAACCGAATCGCCGTCCGAAATTAGTTGATATATATTAGTTGTATTACAGGAATCAATAAGTCTGCCATCTGCTTCAATAGTATAGCCACCCGCAATTGGAGCAATAGTTGCAGTTGTTACTTTTTCATTACTGTATATGTGAACGCTAAGGTTGAAGGAAAAAGCAATGCTTGTTAGTGAGACGAAAAACAAGAATAGGCTCAGCCGTTTCATTGCACTTATTTCTTCGGGTTACTTACTAGTGTGGTTATGATATGAGCGGCCTTTGCCGATGCACCAGGCCCTCCAAGTTTTTCACGCACCTTGTTATACTCATCTTTCATGCGGGTAGTATAGGCGCTATCCTCAAGTAGTCTGTTTAGTTCCATAGAAAGATTCTCTGCTGTAAGTTCATGTTGTATGAACTCTCTTGCAACTTCTCTTTCCATAATTAGATTTACTATTCCAATAAACTTAAGTTTCTTGCCTATAAGGCGTTTTGCAAGATGATATGAAATGCTACCCGTCAATCCCTTTGCGCGATAGCAGATCGCCTCAGGTACACCCCATAAAGCGGTTTCAAGCGTTGCGGTACCCGATGTTACCAAGGCGGCAACGGAATGTTGAAGTAGTTGATATGTTTTATCGTAGATAATTCGAACATTATATTGAGCAAGAAAATCTATATACCATTCACCATGGGCTGAAGGGGCGCCTGCAATTACAAATTGGTGCTCGGGAAAGTCTTTGGCAGCCTTAACCATAATTGGCAACATGTTCTGTATCTCTTGTTTGCGGCTGCCTGGCAAAAGTGCAACAATTGGCCTATGTGGTAAGTTGTTATTAGTAATAAAACCGGCAATATCATGTTTGGCTTCACCAATAACATCGAGTAGTGGATGGCCCACAAAATCTACCGGATAATTATACTTTGCATAAAACTCTTTTTCAAAAGGAAATATAACCAGCATTTTATCAACCACCTTTTTTATTAGGTGTACGCGAGATGATTTCCATGCCCATATTTGTGGTGATATATAGTAAACCACTTTGAATCCTGCTGCCTTTGCAAATTTAGCAATGCGTAAATTAAATCCCGGGTAATCTACTAATATCAATACATCTGGTTTGAAAGAAAGGATATCCTTTTTGCAGAAATCTATATTTTTTAATATGGTAGGCAAATGCTTTATTACTTCGGCAAAACCCATGAACGCAAGGTCCCGGTAATGCTTCACAAGGTCTACACCCTGCTGCTGCATAAGGTCGCCACCCCAGCCACGAATAGCTGCCGAAGGGTCTTCCTTTTTAAGGTGTTTTACAAGATTAGAACCGTGCAGATCACCAGATGCTTCTCCGGCTATAATGTAATACTTCATTTACCTAGCGATTTCAGAATGCCCACTACAATGGTAATAAGTATGGTAGTGAGTACCACGCCTCTTGAAGATTTATCTCTATCAGTCCAGATAAAGGAAAAAAAGACAAGTAAATTAGGATATACACATAAACTGAAAATGGGTATTAATATGCTCCCTGTGGTAAGATAACGCAGATAAGCACCAAAGGGCATTTTATGATATCTTACAAAGTAATACCCGATAAAAAATAAAATGGGAGAAACGATCCCTGTGATAGCACCGATCGGTACAGAATCAAGTTTACGCTTTTTAGGAGGTTGTGACATAGGGTACAAAGGTACAAATGAAAAACTAATTACTCATTAAACATCCATTTTTTCAAGCTTAGCAGAAAGTGTTTTAAATTCATTTTTCAATGTAATAAGCTCACTTTGGTGTTCAGGTATTTCAGAAGTAAAATAGTATACGAACTTCCATGCCTCCAACACTTTCTCAATATCGACCTCGTAAGGTTTATAAGAGTGGTTAAGAGATCTCAGCAATATTTTTTTGCGTTTGCGTATCTGGTTGTATATAACCTTAAATACGATACCATCGTCATGTGTTACAACTATGTATGCATGGCCATCTTTAAGGGTGGTAAGGTTTTGTACATACTCTCCAATAACATGTGCCTTGTCAGGTATGGGTAGCATAGAATCGCCATCTAATTGGAATGCCCTATACTTCTTATCACGAAGTAAAAAAGGTAATTGAAATGTCGGAAGGCTACAAATATATTCAGGGTCATTATAGCCAGCAGTGTAGCCGGCTTTAGATTTAATAGGCACAAGTTCTATGTTTTCCCTCTGATTGTTATCCATAGTTGAGTATAGAACCCTAAGGTTTTTACCTTCTATATCTTTTGTAAAACCTCTTTCTATTTCGCCTAAACTGAATTCGCTCAGCTTCGAAAGGTCAGTTCGTATCAAAGCATCAAGACTAAAATGAAAATAGTTCGACATTTTAATTAAAAGATCGAGGGGTGGGGTAATTGCCACTCCGTTCTCATAGCTATTCAATGTAGAGCGTTTTATTCCAAGTATTGCGCCCATGTCATCTTGCGATTTTTTTAGCCTGTTTCTCAGGAATCTAACGTTTGAACTGAGATACATTTTTGGAGAATCCATAATTAATTGGTATTTTAATTGCCACAAAGTTGTTAATTAAATTAACAATATCCAAGTTTATATTGTTAAATATGGGTTTGCCACATAATGATAAATCATTTTGAATAGATGTTCGCGATAATAGATATAGAGACTTGCGGTAATAAATTCGAACATCCGCGTGGGAGGATAATAGATATTGCTATCCTTATCCATGATGGGTTACAAGTGGTGGAGCGATTTTCTACCCTAATAAATCCGGGCTGTCATATTTCAGGGTTTTACAGTAAGATATCGGGTATAACAGATGAAATGGTAGCTGATGCACCTCAATTTCACCAGGTGGCAAAGCAAATAGTGGAACTTACCGAAGGAAAGATATTCGTGGCCCACAATGTAGGCTTCGATTATAGCTTTGTGAAAGAGGAATTTGCATTCTTAGGATATAAATTCAGAAGAGAAAAACTTTGTACTGTAAGGCTTAGTCGTAAACTCATGCCAGACAGAATTTCATATAGCCTTGGGCATTTATGTGCTTCATTGGGAATTCCAATTGAAGGAAGACACAGAGCGTTAGGTGATGCGGATGCAACCGCTAAGCTTTTTGATCTGCTTATACGCCTTAAGAGTGAGCACCCCCAATACAAGAACATGGGTGTAGAAAGAATAATGACAAGAAGAATAGATAAGATTAAAGAACATGTCTTGAAGAAACTTCCTGAAGAATGCGGGGTGTATTATTTTCAGGATAGGAAGGGGAACATAATATATGTGGGCAAATCCACCAATATATATAACCGTGCAATGAGCCATTTCAATACTAAAGAAAGGAAGGGTAAGAAAATGCTTAATGAGTTATATGATGCTAGTTATATACAGACAGGCAGTGAATTAATTGCACTTATTTTGGAGGATGATGAGATAAAGAAGCGTAAGCCCCAGTTTAACAGGGCACGAAAATCATCAACATTTACCCATAGTATAGATTATTTTGAAGATGAAAAGGGTGTACTTAATTTCAGGATAGTTGAATATGGGGAAGCCCAAAATCCTATGCAATCATTTACTACTTATGCTACCGCAAGAGAAAGATTAGATTCATGGATTGATGAGCATATTCTTTGTTTACGGTATTGTGGGTTGACTGATGATGATGCAATATGTTTTAATCATCATATAAAAAAGTGTAATGGAATTTGCTCACAACAGGAAGATATAGAAGTATATAATAAAAGAGCGAAGAAGATATTAAGTAAGTACACATATAGGGACAAGAACTTTATGTTAATCGATAAGGGAAGGACCTCAGGAGAGAAATCATTCGTTTTAGTTCAGAATGGCCATTATGCAGGCTATGGATATTTTGATGCAACTACCCAGTTGACAGATTTCGATGAATTAAAAGAATTAGCAAAAATGTCATCTCGTTATCCCGATACAGATGATCTGATAAGAGGATTTATGCGAACGAAACCAGTAAAATATGTCTCGCTTGAAAAAGCAAGAGAAGTATAAATTATACTTCGGTTAAAATAGAAACATATGGCATATTATTTCTCTTTAGCTTTGCTGGATGAAGAAGATTTGTTATCTATTATTCTTGATAATGTTATTCGGCAATGGCAGTTGCCAGAATAGAAAAGCTCAAAGCGTATTTCTTTATCCTATTGGGTATCCTTCTTCTGAAGCAAACGCATTGCAGCAACTAAAGGAATATCCTTTGCCTCGTTACATGCCAGGCAATCATTTGCAAAGGTTATTTAATTGGATTGTTCCAGGATACCTGGCGGCTGAGGTTTCACTTAAAGATATTTGGATGAATCAGTATTATATTCAAGAAGAACTGGCAGTGCATTGGAACTTTGGAATAGTGATATCCAATGCAGGTGTTATAGGGCAAGGGGCAACACCCGATATAGAGGTGGCTAATGCTTATCCCAATATACCTTTAGATGTTATTACATTCACATCAAGCCCTTTGGTGGAAAGAATTAACAAAACAACCGTTCAAAGGGTCAAGATTGATTCTTCCTATTTTATTACATACAATGATAATGGTAAGCATACGGTAATCAAATTTAATTTCCCTGACTCGCTGATACGTAGTACTGGATTAGTTCAAAAATCTAATCTGATGAATTTATTGAGTCAATTAACCAGGCCAATAGATAGGATTAATGAAAATGGAGAGGAAGACCCTCAGGCATATCTTATTAAATATATTCAGAATGATTCGGATATGGTAAGAATGAAAAGATCAATGGGTTTTAAATCTTGGGATGATTTTGCATCAACCAGAAAGCTACAAATGAGAAATGCCTATTCTTCTGCGTTTATGAACGAACTACCGGAATTGCAAAATGCCTTTTTTAGCTTCTACACTGTTGAGGGAGGGCCAATAGACCGTTTCAAATGGTCTATAATGAAAAAGTGTATGACACCTATCAATGGGATTTATTATTCAACACCTGATTTTTATCCTCGTTGGCCATCAAACTGGAAGGACTGGCAAGGGGCATGGCACGGATGGAAATGGATTTCAATAGGTAGGGCAACTGAGATTAATGATGGAGATTATTTGTTTAGCCCTTATGTGGCTGCCGGATGGTCACAGAAGAATGAAGATAATATAACGCCTGGCCAATGGTTGGGGTTGTTAAAGTGTTTATCAGTTGTAGGGGCCGAGTTTTATTATGTAGGGTATTTTAATCTAAAGGCTCCCTTTGCTAAGCCCGGAGATTATGTTTGGCAGGCTGCCATGCCTGCTTATGCCCAAGCTATTACAAGTCGTTTTGAGGATGTTTTGAAAGATGGTAATGTGCTTTTTGATGAGAATAATAAGCCTGTGATAAGCTATACAACGAGCGATGTACATGACCTGATAACTGCCAGGAAACAAAATGGAAAAGAAAAATATGTGATATGTGGTACATACCAGCCCTTTTCAAACGATTCAAATGAGATACCGGAAAAGCATAATGTGAGTGTAACTATCAATGGGAAGAATCTTTCATTTGAAATAAGAAGGCAGGGGAGTGTGTATATATATGAAAGAACAGCGGATAACAGAACCATTTTCTACCAGTTAGATAGATGGCATGAGAACAAGCACCCTGAACGTTGGTCGAAGGATTTTTATTTTGAAGCTGAAGTGGCAGATTCCGGAATAAGTTCGAATGATATCTATACAACGAATTCAACAACCGAAGGCGACTATACAAACTTTACTTCCTATGTTCTTCTTAAAGACAAGGAATGTCTTTATCATTTTGAAGAAAGGGATTCTATAATACAAGATCATTTTTTATGGGTAAGGTGCAAAGGAGAGGGGACGCTGTCTGCAAAAATTAAAAATGGAAATAAGGGAAAAATGATTGATCAAAATAAGGTCATCAGTTCTAATAATTGGCAATGGGTTAAAATTGCCCTTCCTAAAGCATTTAACTATTATGGTGTTAATAGCCTGAAAATAAATTCAACTAAGGGTGAAATAGACCTTGATAAGCTGCTCATTTCAGCTAGTGAAAATCAACCATCGATAGATTTATAAGTATCTGAAATTCATAATGATATATCGATTATTTTAAACTAGATTTTGTAAGGATAAAAGCCTAATATTTGGTTACTGCTTTCCGATTTGAAAATATTACTATCTTTGCGAGCTATAAAAATGAAAAAACAATAAAAAAAGCAACCAATGTATCTCACAGCTGAAATCAAAAAGAACTTGTTTAAAGAACACGGTGGAGCAGAAAAAAACACCGGTTCATCCGAAGGTCAAATAGCATTATTTACACTTCGTATCAACTACCTTACCAAGCACCTTCAGGAAAACCCTAAAGACGTTGCTACCAAAAGGTCTCTCGTTAACCTTGTAGGTAAAAGAAAAAGCCTTCTTGAGTACTTAAAGGCAAAAGATATTGCCAAGTACAGGGCTCTCATCAAGAAACTAGAAATTCGCAGATAATTATCAATCTCCTGTTAAAAAGGCATTCTCAACAGAATGCCTTTTTAGTTCATTTATATAGGGGATAAAATCACATTGACATGAATATACAAAACGTTACAATTGCTCTGCCTGGAGAAGGAGAGCGTACAATTACCATTGAAACAGGTAAACTAGCTAAGCAAGCAGATGGATCAGTAGTAGTAAGAATGGGTGATACCATGCTTCTGGCTACTGTAGTTTCAAATAAGGATGCAAAGGATGATATGGATTATCTTCCTTTATCAGTAGATTACCAGGAAAAATATGCTTCTGCAGGTCGCATTCCCGGTGGTTTCTTTAAGAGAGAAGCTCGTCCTTCGGAATATGAAATTCTTATTTCCCGTCTTATAGACAGGTCATTAAGGCCATTGTTTCCGGACGATTACCATGCTGAAGTACAGGTATTGGTTTATCTTATATCATCTGATAAGAAAGTTATGCCGGACTCACTTGCAGGTTTAGCTGCTTCGGCTGCTATTGCAGTATCTAATATTCCGTTTAACGGTCCAATATCAGAAGTACGTGTAGCTAAGATCGATGGTAAGTTTATTGTTAACCCAACTTTCGAACAGGTTGCTAAGGCTACCTTAGATATTATTGTTGCAGGAACCCAGCATGACTTAAACATGGTGGAAGGCGAATTAAAGGAGTGCAGCGAAGCCGAAATGGTTGAAGCATTGAAACTGGCGCATGAAGCTATTAAGGTGCAATGCAAGGCTCAGTTAGAACTTGCAGCAAAGGTTGGCGAAAGCGCTACCAAGAAAAGAGAATATAGCCACGAGACCAATGATGAAGCATTACGCGAGAACATGCGTAAGCAATGTTATGATAAGTTCTATGCTATTGCCGGTGAAGCTACACCTGACAAGCACTTGCGCAGCGAGAAGTTTGAAGCGGTAAGAGAAGGATTCCGTTCTGCATTGAGCGATGAAGAAAAGGACGAGAAGAAGACAATGTTGAAACGTTACTTCTACGAACTTGAAAAAGAAGCTGTGCGTAATTGCATGCTGGATAAGAAGGTAAGGCTAGATGGCCGTAAGATGAACGAGATTCGTCCTATCTGGTCAGAAATTGATTATCTGCCTATGGCACACGGTTCAGCAATTTTTACCCGTGGCGAAACGCAATCACTTACTACCGTTACATTAGGTAGCAAGTTAGATGCCCAGATGATCGATGGCGCAATATTAGAAGGCGATAACAATTTCATGCTTCACTATAACTTCCCTCCGTTCTCAACAGGCGAAGCGAAGATGATGCGCGGCACTGGCCGTCGTGAAATTGGGCATGGTAACCTTGCTCTTAGAGCATTGAAACCGGTTATGCCTAAAGAAAGTCCATATACTGTACGTATTGTATCTGATATTTTGGAATCGAATGGTTCATCATCAATGGCGACTGTTTGCGCAGGATGCCTTGCTTTGATGGATGCAGGTGTTCAAATAAGTAAACCAGTTGCAGGTATTGCAATGGGCCTTATCACCGACGATAAGAAAAGGTTCGCAGTATTGTCTGATATCTTAGGCGATGAAGATCACCTGGGCGATATGGACTTTAAAGTTACCGGTACAAAAGACGGTATCACTGCTTGCCAAATGGATATAAAGATCGACGGACTTTCTTACGAAGTACTTGGCCAAGCATTGGCTCAGGCTCGCGAAGGACGTTTACATATACTTGGCGAAATGGCTAAGACCATTGATAAGCCAAAAGGAGAATTCAAACCACATGCTCCGCGTATTGTACAACTTCGTATCCCTAAGGATATGATTGGTGCAGTAATCGGTCCCGGCGGAAAGGTTATTCAAGGTATACAAGCTGATACCGGTGCAACCATCGTTATTGAAGAAAAAGATGGAATGGGCCACGTAGATATTTCTGCAACCAATAAAGAATCTATCGATGCTGCAGTAGCGAGAGTGAAAGGCATTACATCGGTTCCTGAAGTGGGTGAAGTATTCGATGGCAAGGTTAAGTCAGTAGTTGAGTTCGGTGCATTTGTTGAATTCCTCCCTGGTAAGGAAGGCCTTCTGCATATCTCTGAAATTGACTGGAAGAGACTTGACAGCTTACAAGGTGTTATTAAGGAAGGCGATATAGTGAAAGTAAAACTTATTGCTGTTGATCCTAAGACCGGTAAGTTCAGGCTTTCGAAGAAAGCACTTATGCCTAAGCCACAACCACAGGCGTAATACTAATAAGTATATTATGAAAGTCCGCCTTTGGCGGACTTTTTTGTTTATGGCTCACAACCAGCTATTTAAATGGCTTGACACTTTTTGGCCCTTCTTTTAACTAAAGTGCTGATAATCAGTTTATGCTTTTTTGAAAACACCCCAAATCTGTCAACCTTTGTCAACCCGTGTATTTTGTCATCCTGAGCTCGTCGAAGGGCTCCCCTTAAATTGTCATAAATTTAGGCTCGTGAACTCCATAATGAATAATTAGCTAATCTGTGAACACCCGTTCATTTTCTCTGTCCCCCTTTGGAGGGGGCAGGGGGATGAATCATTCAAATCTTTCGGAAAATGTCGGATTTTGTCGGTTTCTCTATATTTTTTATTTCCTCCTTTCGTTTTTAAGTACATCTTTTCCATCTCTTCTCCTTACAGGAGAGAGGCAGGGTGAGGTCATATGTCAAAGAACCTCATGCAAAGGTAATTAACATATTTATTATATGTAATAAAATATTAAAATTTTATTAACAGCCCCAATGTATTATAGCTTGGTGAGTTCTTCTGCAAGCGTTTTAATATTCACTCCATCGAAATTACCGGAGCTCATCATTAGTAGGTTGGTGTCTTTCCATGCGGTCTTCCTCAGGTCACTCACCATTAATTTAGAATCGGTATAGACTTCTATATTTCCACCAAAGGCGCGTTTTACTTCATCAGGACTAATAGAAGGCAGGCGCTTATGTTCCAGAACGTGCGGGTTGAAATAGACTTTCTTTACATCTGCCAGATCCATAGTGCCAAGGTATTCCTTCAGGAACTCTTTGGTAAGGCTACTGAACGTATGCAGTTCCATGCAGGCTACCAATTTGCGTTTTGGGAATTGCTCCTTAACCGCTTGTATAGTGGCTTTTAGTTTTGATGGTGAATGTGCAAAGTCCCAATACACTGTGCATTGGGCTGTTCTGGCAACAGTCTGTAACCTGCGTGCAGCGCCTTTAAAACTTGCAATAGCTTCAAGGAATTGCTTATCGGTTAAGCCTAACAGTTGACAAACTTGCTTTGCACCATTTAAGTTGAGCAGGTTATGTTTACCAAACACTTCCAGTTGTGTTGTCCCCCATGATTCTTTCCAGAATGTTATTCCATTTTCCAACGAATAATTAGGCAAGCCGTATGGAACCTTTTTTACTCCGGGTGCGGCTAACATAGCTAGTTTGTGAACTTCCAGGTCATCATCGCAATAGACTAATGTACCATCTGCGGGTAATTCTTTTACAAACTTTTCAAACTGGTCTAAGTAACTTTGGTAAGTTGGAAATACATTCACATGGTCCCATGCAATGCCCGATATTAAAGCTATCTGCGGTTTGTATAAAAGGAACTTAGGTCGTTTGTCGAGAGTAGAGGAAAGGTATTCATCACCTTCAAACACGGCAATTGGAGCTTCATTTGAAAGATGCAGACTTGTTTCAAAGCCTTCGAGTGCAGCACCAACTAAATAATCGAATTGCTTGTGGTTGTATTTTAATGCGTGCAGCACCATAGCGGTAATGGTCGTCTTGCCATGGCTACCGCCAATTACTACACGGGTCTTGTTCTTAGTCTGTTCATATAAGTATTCGGGATACGAGTATATTTTCAACTTCAGTTCCTGTGCGCGTTTCAATTCTGGGTTATCAGCATGGGCATGCATACCAAGTATTACAGCATCAAGGTCGGATGTAATGCGTGCAGGGTCCCAGCCTTCTGTTGCGGGCATTAAGCCATATTTCTGCAGATTGCTCTTTGCCGGATCAACAATCTCGTCGTCAGAACCGGTAACCTGAATGCCTTTTTTATGCAGAGCTATTGCCAGGTTGTGCATGGCGCTTCCGCCTGTTGCTATTAAATGAACTTTCATAATTTGTTTTAGAATATGTTTTCCATTAACTTATTTTTATTTAACCACAAAGTGCACAAAGGTTTTACACAAAGCTCACAAAGTCTTTCTTGGTGTTCTTTGTGTGTATTTTTCTTAGTGACCTTAGTGGTAAAAAGAACTACTATTTCCGGTTTGCTATAAAAATACTTCATTATCCATAACGCAAAAATATGCCTAACTTTGGGTGCATTCTTCAACAGTACTAACGAGATATTGACAACCAATTGTTATGGAATTACATACAATACATACCGGAAACTTTAAACTAGATGGAGGCGCAATGTTCGGTGTCGTGCCAAAGTCTATGTGGAACAAACTGAATCCTGCCGATGAAATTAACATGTGCACATGGGCCATGCGCTGCCTGCTGGTGCAGGATGGTAAACGCCTCGTGCTTATAGATAATGGCATGGGCGATAAGCAAGATCCTAAGTTCTTCGGGCACTATTACCTGCATGGTGATGATTCATTGGATAAGTCCCTTGCCAAGCATGGATTCTCAAAAGATGATATTACCGATGTCTTTCTTACCCATTTGCATTTCGACCATTGCGGAGGAAGTATAAAATCGAACGCGGAAAGAACAGGGTATGAACCTGCTTTTAAAAATGCTACCTACTGGAGCACCCCTAAACATTGGGAATGGGCAACTAACCCAAATGCACGTGAGAAGGCCAGTTTTTTGAAAGAGAACATTCTTCCTATACATGAAAGCGGACAACTTAAAATGGTGGAAGGTGATGGAACCAGGCAATTGCCTTTTTCAGTGCTTACTGTTTTCGGGCATACGGAATCGATGATGCTACCAAAGATTAGTTACAAGGGCAAGACCATTATCTTTTGTGCTGACTTGTTTCCATCTCGCTGGCATATTCCAATGCCTTATGTAATGGGCTACGATGTCCGTCCGCTGGAAACCCTTAAGGATAAAGAGAAGTTCTTTGCAGAAAATGCAAACGATAATACCGTCCTGGTCTTTGAGCATGATCCATTAGCTGAATGTGGTACTTTACAAAGGACTGAAAAAGGCAGCATCGCACTCAAAGAGGTATTCCCGCTAAGCAGTATTTAATTACCCCTCTATTATCTCCCCAATGCGGGGAGACTTAATGTCCCCCTTTGGAGGGGGCAGGGGGAGGAATGTTTCAATTTGCGAACAGCGATTAACAAATAGTGATTGATGAAGAATCCCCTCCTGCGGAGGGGTGAAGGGGTGGGTATATTCTCTCACTTATTGCTTATCTCACCTCTTGCGATTACGAACGCAATCCCGCTATAGGCTAAGGCTAAAAATACACTGGCAAGTTCACCGCGCATTTCGGGTGGAGAAGGAGCATATATCACTTTTGGGATGTGGAGGATGATAACCCAGATAAATATCATTATCCCTAGCAGAGTAACAGCTAAATTGCGTTTGATATTCAAGATAATCCCAATGCCTGAAGCAATTAGTGCTGACCCCGCAAAATAAACCCAAAATGATTTAAAAGGCACCCAGGAGGGCATATAGTCTGCCGTATCGGCGGCATAGAGAAAATGATCGATACCAAAGCATATCATGGTAAGGGAAAAGATAATAGCGCTAAATGGTATCAGTTTCGCTAAAAAGCCGAGAAAAGGATTTTCAGTATTCCCAGTAAGACAACCGGCAATTACAAATGCTCCTGCGGCTAATGCCAGTTCTTTCTCAGTAGTTTCCCATTCTCCCCAATTCAGATACGTATTACTCACAAACAGATATGGCACAAATCCTACACAAAATATGAGCAGAAGCACAAAACCTAAGAGGAGAGAAGTGGACCTTGATTTTTTACTGAGAGCAATACATATCCCGACGTACAAAAGAAATGCTCCAAAAATACAAGCTATTACTGCAATGCCTGGAATCCAGGAATGCTTGGGAGGAAAAAGCATATAAGGGAAACTTTTATAAATAATGGTCTGTAAGCCCAAGCCTGCGATAGCTATAGCAAAGAAAACACGACCGATTTTGGATAAATCTCCCACAGATTATTTTTTGATTTATAATGGGAAGTTAAGCAATTTTGGAAAGTAGAAATAAATGGAATATTTATATTAGATTTACACTTATGTATTCCAAGAATATATACCTGTTCAATTTCTTTACTCTAACTATAATTTGTCTGTTATTATGTACTTGTACATCAACGGAAAAGTTAGATGATTTTGATATGCATGTTAAAGACAAGAACTATCAGTGTACATTGACACCACCTGATGGAATTAAAATAGCGAACAATCTATTTTATGATCAGGAGGAAATAACAAATACTAATTGGAGAGAATATTTGTATTGGATTAAACAAGTTTATGGAACAAGTTCTGATGAATATAAAGCAGCCTTGCCTGATACTACAGTATGGGTTGATTCTTTAACCATTCATCTTAGTATGTATTGTCTATCGTCTTATGTTAGGTATTATTTGAGACATCCAGCTTATAATGAATATCCTGTAGTTGGTGTGTCGCAAAAGCAAGCTACTGAATTAGCAAAATGGAGGTCTGACAGGGTTATGGAACTTATTTTAGTAGATAATGGTAAGATAGAATGGGATTCAATGCAAACAAGAGAAACACACTTTACAATTGAACGTTATTTTAGTGGTAATTATAAGAACATAAAGCCGGATACCAACTTTAAATATTATCCATGTTTTAGATTGCCAACAGTAGTCGAGTGGAGAAAGGCGGTTCACTATTCGGATTCAGTTAATAAATTAATTTGTAGGGATACTGTCCTGAAATTTCAATCTGATATTGATCCATGTGATAGAGAATCGTTAATGAAAAATGTTTTAGATACTATTGAATGGACAGTTAATGTTACAAGTGGTTGTAAGGGAAAGAGGTTATTTCCAATATACAATCTTAGAGGGAATGTTAGTGAATGGACTTCCGATAGTGAAGTTTGTGTTGGTGGTGGCTGGATAGACAAAAGACAGGTTATTTTATCACAGGATACATTTCATTTAAAAACCCAAAATGCTTGGACGGGATTTAGGAATGTATGTGAATGGAAAAAGTGGACTAAATAAATCCCAGTATCCAAGAAGCTCTCCTTTGTGGAAGATAAAATTATATGCTTGAACTAATTACTCACCCTTGCCCTCTCTACAATAGAGAGGGATAGTTTATGATGGGTGTTTTATACCCCGAGTTAAAACTCGGGGCTACCAATATGTTTCTCCTCTGGAGAAATTGAACAAACAAAATCCTTTAAATGAGCGTTTGTAGTATAGGAGAGTCCACCTGCGGAATGTGTTAGTGTCCGAAAGGAGTTATGAATATAGGCAGCAGACTCTCCGGTCATGGCTTCTGCCATGAATACTTTTCAAACGGTCTTGACTTTTTAGTTCTTTTGTGTCAAGACAAAAGAACAGAAGAAAAACGTGGTTGGGAAAGAAAAGAATACTGAGTTTCTTTAATGAATAGATGCTTTGACAGGCTCAGCATGACAAAAAAATGCCCCCGAGTACTCGGGGGCATTAATTCATAGTTCTTAACTCTTACTCTCTTACAGCCATTGATTAAACTTCTTAATAAACCAAACCTTAACTACCTGTGTAAGCAGGCAATAGCCAAGTAGCATAGTTAAGAGGTATAGGAAATAAGAACCCGGCAATGGCACAAACTTAAAGCTGGCTGCAAATGGTGAGAATGGCAAGTATATACCCGCTATCATTATCAGTACAGTCATAATAGTTAAAGGCCATGCAGCAGAGCTTTGTACAAATGGTATTCTGCGTGTACGTATCATATGTACAATTAATGTTTGCGATATAAGCCCTTCTACAAACCAACCCGATTGGAACAAGCTTTGCTGTTCAGGAGTCTGTGCCTTAAATACAAAGTACATAATGGCAAAGGTTGCATAATCGAATATAGAACTGATAGGCCCAATGTAGAACATGAACTTAGCAATTCCACCCGCCTCCCAACGGCGCGGTTTAACAATGTATTCAGGGTCCATTCTGTCCCATGGTATAGCAACTTGCGATATATCATACAACAGGTTTTGTGTAAGCACCTGCACAGGCAGCATAGGCAGGAATGGGAACAAGGCACTTGCACCCAACATACTGAACATATTACCGAAGTTGCTGCTGGCAGCCATCTTCAGGTATTTTATAATATTACCAAATGTACGGCGGCCATATATTACACCCTTCCGCAATACCATCAAATCTTTCTCGAGCAAAATAATATCAGCGCTTTCTTTAGCTATATCCACAGCCGTATCAACCGATATACCTACGTCGGCATCTCGCAATGCGCCTGCATCGTTAATACCATCACCCATAAAACCAACGGTGTGCCCTTTGGTTTGTAATACTTTTATTACACGGCTCTTTTGCATTGGATTAAGCTTGGCATAAATGCTTGTGCTTTCCAGTTTGTCCAGCAACTCAGCATCGGTAAGCGTTTCCATTTCACTGCCCAGCAATACATTGGTAACAGGTATACCAACGTCTTTGCAGATCTTCTTGGTAACAATTTCATTATCGCCGGTAAGTACTTTTAGTTCTATGCCCAGGCGTTGCAATGCTTTAATAGATGGGGCAGCAGATGGCTTGGCTGGATCGAGGAAGCCGATAAAGCCTGTAAGTATCATATTGCTTTCGTCAGCCACTGCATAGTTTATTGGCCTGTTTGCCTCACATTCTTTAATAGCTACAATAAGCACACGCAAACCTTCTTCATTCATCTTGCGTGACATCTTAAGTACGTTTTCCTTAAGCTTTGCATCCATTGGGATGATCTTATCACGTTCGGCATGCAATTGCATATTATCACCCGGGTCGAATGCCTGTGTGCATATATCAATCATTTCTTCCACAGCGCCCTTGCAAATAAGCAAGTGCTTATTGCCTTGTTCCAGTATAACCGACATACGGCGGCGCTTCGAATCGAATGGTATTTCATCGATCTTTTTAAACTCGCCCTGTGCTTCCAATACTTTCTTTACCTCGCCATGTTCCAGTACGGCAGAATCGAGCAGGCTTCGCAATCCCGTTTGGTGGAAGCTATTCAGGTATGCCCATTTCAATACCTCATCATCTTCTTCACCTTCTACATTCAAATGCCGTTCTAATACAATCTTATCGAGTGTAAGCGTTCCTGTTTTGTCAGTACAAAGTATATCCATAGCGCCAATATTCTGAATAGCATTCAGGCGCTTTACAATTACTTTTTTCCTGCTCATGTTCATAGCACCCTTGGCAAGGTTTGCCGTTACTACCATAGGCAACATTTCAGGAGTAAGTCCCACTGCAATAGCAATAGCAAATAAGAGAGCGTCTGTCCAGTTGTGCTTGGTTAGCCCATTTATAAGGAACACCAGCGGAACCATAACAAGCATGAATTTCACTAATAACCATGCCACGCTGTTCACACCTTTATCGAAACTTGTTTCAGGGCGTTTGCCGGTAAGTGATTTGCTTATGGAGCCAAATAATGTCTGGCTGCCTGTAGTGGTTATAATACCCACTGCAGCACCACTCACCACGTTAGTACCCATAAAGCAGATATTCTCCAACTCAAGCGGTGGCTTTTTCTCTGCATCTTCAATAGCCTGGTCCTTTTTCTCAACAGGCAAAGCTTCGCCGGTAAGCATGGCCTGGCTCACGAACAGATCTTTAGATTGTATAATACGGCAATCGCCGGGTATCATATCTCCCGCAGTAAGGAATATCATATCACCGGGAACCAATTCTTTAATATCAATTTCCTTTTTGCCCTGGCCCTGGCGCAATACCATGGCTGTGGTCTTTACCATGCTCTTCAATTCTTCTGCCGCCACATTGCTACGGAATTCCTGCCAGAAACGGATAAGGGTGCTTAACAACACCATTGCCATTACCAGTATAACCGTAGAGTAGTCGCGTTCTTCGGGTGTGCTTGCATATACTACGTCAGTAACAAACGAGATACCTGCTATAACTATTAATATACCATTGAATGGAGTTATCCAGGCCTGTGCAAACTGTACAAACCAAGGTGGCGCCTTATCACTTGCTATTTCATTTGGTCCGAACTGCTGCTGCTTTTCAGCCAATTGTTCTTCGGTAAGTCCGCTGTCGCAGGTCTCAAGATTAGTGTATAATTCTTCTTTAGTTGCTTTTGCCGCGGCTTTTAACTTACCTGCAATAACGGTATCGAAATTGTTCAGGCTATTACCCGAGCTGCGGAAGCTCAGGTTAGGCATTTTGAGTTTTCTTTCTTTTTCAACTGTTTCCATAAGGCTCCCTCCAATTTAGTTTAGGCATAAAGCATTACGCTTTATACTTTGGTATATACTGAGATGTTTTTTTAATTCCATCTTCTAAGCTGTTTATCATTATTTCCGCTTTAGCGGCCAGCTTAAAAGGGCTAAGCGCTTAGGCGGAAATAACTAAATATGTCTTTCTACTAGGCCCACTATCCATTTTGGTTAGTGTATGTTTTGGTTACTCTGCAAAAGTAAAAAAGATTTTTTACACCGTAAGCCGAAAACCTGTTAAAAGTAAAACCCCTTGTAAATGCTATAAATGTATATTTTTGAGAATAGTACTCTATCGATATATTCTTTACCCCATAATGGATACAGTTCGTAAACCCAGCGAACCTATTTTTAAAAAAGCAAGTGCCACACCGGTAATAGTTACCATGTGCCTTAATCTGGTGTTTGCGGGGATAAAGGGTGTAGCGGCTTTCTTCGGGAATTCAAACGCACTTATGGCCGATGCTGCAGAATCGTTTGCAGATGTTATGACATCAGCAATAGTATGGATAGGCATAAAGACAGCAGTAAAAGAACCGGACGAAGATCACCCATATGGACATGGTAAAGCTGAACCTGTAGCTTCAATAGTTGTAGCGATATTCTTGCTTATTACCTCTGTATTGATTGCCAGCCGTGGTGTAGAAAGAATATGGAGCCCACCTGCCATACCACAAGCATTTACATTGTGGATATTACTCTGCGTAATTGCTTTTAAGGAAGGCAGCTACCGTTATTTAAAACATAAGGCAAACAATATTGGAAGTACTGCTATGCTATCGGAGGCCTTGCATAGCCGTAGTGATGCTGTAACTTCTATTATGGCATTTATTGGTATTTCAGTCGCTATCTGGACAAAATATATTGCTGCTGATGCATACGCATCTTTGGTTGCCGCTGTTATTATTGCATTTAACGCCATGCGTATATTCAGGCCTGCATTCAACGAGATTATGGATGCCGCTCCGCCAATAGAGTTAACCATTAAGGTGAGACAAATAGCGGAAAAAGTAGAGGGAGTGAAAGAAGTAGAAAAGTGTCAACTGCGGAAAATGGGTATGCATTATTTTGTGGATATGCATGTGGTAGTAGATGGAAATTTATCCGTTCACGAAGGGCACGAAATTGCACACAGGGTAAAGGACGCAGTGCGTGAACAGCTAACTAATATAAGCGATGTGCTTGTACATATAGAGCCGCAGCAATAGTATGAAGATTATATTCACTAAAGAGACTGTTATTAGGTTTCGCAAGCAATCACATCAGGTAGAAGAGAGCAGGAAGATTCCCTTGAGTTGGCTAGAACTAATTTACAAAGAGAAGCTATTTAAACTCTTTGTTCCGAAAGAATCAGGTGGGTTGATGATGCCTTTGCCAAATGCACTTAGAGTATTTGACGAGGCAGCTAGTATAGATGGAAACTTTGGCTGGGCCATAACCATTGGTTCAGGCGGTGGGTACTTCTATGGTTACATGCAACCCGATACCGCTAAGAAAGTATTTGCAAATAGGAAAGCAGTTATTGCGGGAAGCGGTAAACCGGGAATTACAAAGGAAGCAAAGGGTGGATATAGTGTTACGGGCACATGGGCATTTTGTAGTGGTGCACCGTATGCAACAGCATTTACAGCAAATGCAGTAATTAAGAAGGGAGCATCTTCTATAATCCGTGCATTTATATTTCAGCCTGAACAAGTGAAAATTCATAAAGATTGGAATGCAATAGGAATGCGTGCTACCGAGAGCCACAGCATAAGTGCTGATAATGCTTTTGTTCCCAACGAAATGCTCTTCGATATCTCTTCCAAACCCGTTCATGAGCATCCGTTCTATCAATATCCATTTCTTCAATTTGCGGAATTATCCTTTGGAGCCTTAAGTATTGGGCTGGGCAGGCATTTTATAGAAGAAGCAAAAAATATGATTGTTCAGAATAAATCAAGTTGGGCATCCGTTCCGGGAAGATATGGATTTGTGAAAAAATGTGTTAGTCAACATGAGAAAGAGTTTATGGCAGCCACCAAAACATTTTACAATGTCGCTGATAAGTCTTGGGAGGAATTAACCAAGAAAGGAAAGATAAGTCAAAGTACGCAGAACGAAGTGAGCAAGATGAGCAAGAAGGTATCTCGTGTTGTGTTACACGGCGCAGATGATATAATACAATACATGGGCATGGGTGCTGTAATGGAAAGCTCAGCTATTAACCGAATATGGAGAGATATACATACTGCTTGCCAGCATGTTCTGCTTGTTCCCTTCGGTTCGATGTAATGTTTGAATACCTTTGCATCCTGAAATCATAAGCTATATGTCGTTTCTACCAAGGGCCAGGTTTACAATTGTATTTATACTTCTCCCTTTTTCACAATTATTTGCACAGGAAATACATAAGCAAACATCTCTCGATTTTCTTACCCTGATGAACAATGCCCAGTACCAACAAGCATTCGCTATGTTCGATACAGTGGTGAAGTCGAATGTTACCGAATACTATTTTGAAACTTCATGGCAAACGGCAATGAAGCAATTAGGGACGATGAAGGATTATAAGTTCAACAGGGAGGAGACTTCAATGCCTTACCAGATAACCTATATAACCTGCAACTTCGATCTTAGTCCGCTTGACTTGAAGCTCGTTTTTAATAACAATAATAAAATTGTTGGCTTTTATTTTGTTCCTCCTTCCGATCCGAAATACAAATATGCTCCGCCTGCATACGATAAGCCCGAATTATACAATGAGAAGGAAATACTTGTCATAACAGGTAAGTACAGAATGCCAGGTACCTTAATATTGCCTGTTGGTGTTACTAAACCACCTGTCGTTATTTTGGTGCATGGTTCAGGCCCAAGTGACATGGATGAAAGTGTTGGCCCAAATAAAATATTCAGGGATATGGCTGTGGGACTGGCCGCGCAAGGTATTGCTACAATACGTTATCAAAAACGCACAAGGATATATGGCAGGATGATAGTTGAAGCTCCTATACAAGCAACTGTTCAAGACGAAACAATAGATGATGTTATTTCCGCCGTGAAGCTTGCTTGCCAATTACCCGATGTTGATTCAAATAGAATTTACATTCTCGGGCATAGCCTTGGTGCAATGTTAGCACCACGCATAGCAGAAGAATGTCCGAAAATAAAAAAGGTAATTATGATGGCGGGCAATGCACGGTCTTTGCTTGATATATTGCCTGAACAAATGAAGTATCTTGAATCGATTGATAGTGCCAATATTGCCGGTGAGAATGAAAAAGCAAAATGGGATAAGGAGATCACAGTTGCTAAAAGCGATGATTTGAAACCCAATACTCCCGATAGTTTATTGCCATTTAAAATGGATGCCATGTATTGGATAGACTTGAATCATTACGACCAGGTAAAAACTGCGGAAGGCTTAACAGTTCCTGTATTGATAATGCAAGGTGAGCGAGACTACCAGGTTACAATGACAGATTTTAATTTGTGGAAAGAAAGCCTTTCTACTAAACCTAATGTTGAATTCAAATCATACCCTAAGCTAAATCATCTATTTATTGAGGGAGTAGGGAAGAGTGTTCCTGCTGAATACAAGAAACCAGGCAACGTTCCCGACTATGTAATTAATGATCTGGCAAACTGGATAAACAAGAAATAAAGTATGAAAGCTAGTTACTCGTCTTTAAAATAATAATATGATATCTGCTGCTAAAATATATTCTACCATTGCAATTGTATTGCTTATTCTGGTTCTGATCGATGTGTATGTCTACTTCGGATTAAGAACAATTTTGTCATCTTCTTCAAAGAAAGTAAAGGCTATCGCTTCTTGGATTTACTGGACAATCAATGCGGCTTTTATTGCATTGACTCTGTATACTGCATATACCTTCTCACCTTATACTGGGGGCGTTGGGAGCACAATTCGTTTACTTGCTGCAAGTTTTGTTTTGCTTTATGTTCCTAAGCTGTTTTATATAGTCTTTCTTCTTCTGGAAGATGTTTACAGGTTGCTTCGTTGTATAGGTGTGGGTATATATAAGCTTGTGGAAAAGGATAAAGCAACTGATGTCAGGTTCTTTGAATCGCGCAGGAAGTTTGTTGGCCAAATGGGTGCATTAATTGCAGGAATACCATTCATCAGTATTATTTATGGTGAGACCAAAGGCAAATACAATTTCAAAATACATAAGGTGGAACTGTCATTTAAAGACTTGCCAAAACAATTTGATGGCTTGACTATTACACAAATATCAGATATACATTCAGGCAGCTTTGATGATAGAGAAGAAGTAAAGCGTGCCGTTAAAATGGCTAATGGCCTTAACTCCGATATTATGTTCTTCACAGGTGATCTGGTTAATAACCGTTCCGATGAAATGGATACCTGGATGGATGTGTTCAAAGAATTAAAGGCGCCTATGGGTGTTTATTCCATCCTTGGTAATCATGATTACGGCGACTATGTGCAATGGACATCTATAGCAGCCAAAGAAGCGAATATGGAAAAACTGTACCGAATTCATAAAGAACTTGGCTATAGGTTAATGCGTAATGAGAACCTGAAGATTGAAAGGAACGGTGCAAGTATAGAATTGATTGGAATAGAGAATTGGGGCAGGGGAGGATTTAGCAAGTACGGAGATTTTAATAAAGCTCTTGTTGGCACTTCACCGGATTCATTTAAAATACTTCTCTCACATGATCCAACACAATGGGAAGAGCAAGTGATGAATCACCCGCAACAGATACACCTTACCCTTTCAGGGCATACACATGGAGCACAATTCGGAGTGGAAATAGCAGGTATTAAGATATCTCCTGTGCAATTGCGATACAAGCGCTGGGCAGGGCTTTATTTAGAAAATAACCGCTACCTTTACGTTAACCGCGGATTAGGCTTTATTGGCTTTCCAGGTCGCGTTGGAATATGGCCCGAGATCACCTCCATCACGCTAAAATCGGTTTAGATTTTATTTCACATTTATTAACATTAATTAGTACTAAAGTTGTTTAGTTCTCGTTAATATAGTGTCCTGTATGTGAATGGATTAACTTCATATATCCTTCATGAACTAAATCAATATTTGTTCAATCTCATTCCTGGGCTCATCGAAATAAATCAACTCTATTCATGAAAAAATTACTCTGCCTTATTCTGCTTTCAATTCCACTTTTTCAGATCGCGAATGCCCAGGTTGCTGATCCTTTCTATAAGGATAATTGGAAAAGGGTTGATGCATACGTAACCAAGAACCTATTGCGTTCAGCTGTGGCGGAATTAGATACTATTTACGGCAAAGCAAAAAAGGATAAGAATACCCCAGAAGTTATAAAAGCCATAATCAACTTAATGGCGCATGAAGGAAGTATAAACGATTCCAGTACTGAGACGTGGATATACAGGTTGCAGAGAGATATACAATCTGCTTCATGTCCTGAAAAGCAATTGCTGCATTCTTTATTGGCAGGTATCTATTGGAGCTATTACGAATACAACCGTTACAGGTTTTACAACCGAACGACAACCATCAACTTTAAGAATGACGACATAAGTACATGGGATTTGACCCATGTTGTGGATGCGGCATTGACAAACTACCAGGCTTCTTTACAGAATGCAGATAGCCTACAGAAAAT
>DATHOD010000201.1:0-4820 GCA_035485295.1 Bacteroidia bacterium | reverse complement strand
TTTAATGTGAAAATGTAAATTCCATGAAAAAAATCAACATCCTTTTAGTTCTAAGTATATTAATATGTAACGTAGCAAAGATTATTGCCGCGGATACATTAAAAGCTACAGTTTCATTTTCTACTCCTGATAAGAAAACTATAGCTTGTAAATGGACTTTAAACAATGATCAAGCTCCACCATCTATAACTTTATCCAGAGATACAATAGTCTGTGCAGTAATAAACGATTGTAATAAACCACTTACAATAAGAATTCTAGCCATGGACACAATACATGATACGTTATTAAATCTATCTGTATCGGGCCCCGCCACAACATTTTTAATGATAAAGCAACGAAGTATATCCCTTGCTGGAAATAGTATAACGGCGAAGTTAAGACCAGCTTTTGGTGTTCAATTTTTTCTAACCGCAAATAAAAAATCAGGAACAAGTAGCTTGCTTTGCAGCTTTGCGGCTAAATCGACTGTTGCTAAGGTTAAAGGTAAATATACTGGCATTGAGTTGCTAGATGCAATTACTTTGCAACACTATATTAAAACTGATACATGTGACGATATGATAGTATATAACCTTGTGGGTAAATATGCATCTAGAACATTTACAAAATTTAAAGATGCTATCGGCTTTTATAGAGACACCGCGCATAATAAATTTATGGCAGATATTTTAACAAAACTCTCTTTGTTAAAAGTGCATAAAGATGTGGCGAGTGCTCAAAGTTATGTATCTGATGAATTAGCAAATGCTGAAACTGCTTTGGGTAATACGGATGTTGCCAGCATTAGTGATGCCGTTGCACAGGTTATTGTAGCACAATTTAAAGAAGATTTAACAGAAATATTTTTTACTAAATTTCAGAAGAAGATAAGTGCTCCTGAGTTCACAGATGTATGGTTGTTATTGCCACATACCAAAAGTCTACTTAGCGATATTGGAAAGGATATTTACAATTATAAAAAATACCTTACCGATATACGTGCTGCATTTAAACTTGACTTAAATAGTGTTTTTGCTAACCTTCCAAATGTTATTAATGAAGGCACATTTGCAACCTATTTTGTTACACATGAAGACTACAAAGCTGCTGCCCTTAGTGCAATATATTTAGGAGATTCATTAATGAATAAGCATCAACCGGGAGGAATAATAGAACATTTCCCACAATCAATTTTAGATACTTTAGCTAAGGTTATCGATTCTAAGGATTCTGTAAAAGTTTTTGAACCGACGAAACATGACAGCGTAAAAAAGACTATTAAACGTGAAACGTACCAAAATGTAATTTCCGCTGTGAACATAGTTAAGCTTATTTCAAAATCATTACGTGGACCAAGTAATGCTAAATATTGGGTAAATGCAGATACGCTTACTCTTTTGAAAAATGAAAATGTTAGAAATGCTTATTTAGGCTTGTTGTATCAGGGCGCTAAAGGAATAGTATTCAGAATTAATGGTAAAATAGATTCTTTGCAGGGTATAATAAATGAAATGGATACTGTAACTAAAATGGCCGATAAATTTATAGCCTACATTAATCAGTTAGGTAAGCTTTCTGCAAATGTTGATAAAACTTCAAAAGAGTTATCCAGCAAAACAAATTCTGATAAGGTATTGGCAACTGCTGATTTCTATAATTCGATAGTAACTTTAATTGATTCGGCAGTAGATATAGGCCAGTTACCTGGGTTAGATAAATTAAATATGAGTGCTATTAAGCCATATATTAAAGTATTGAATGATGGTAGTGCTATAGCTGCTGATATAAGCAAAAGCGAGTATTTATTGATACCTACTAAGTTGCTGGATATTTGTAGAGTGTTGAATTTAGGAGATGAGAAAAAGGCGAAGGGCTTTATTAAATACTTAAATAAGTATGGCGATTTTATAGGAATGATGGTGGATGCGCAGAATCCTGATGCGATAAAACAAGCCCTTCAGAATTCAATGACGGCATCAGGAGGCTCTGTGACTAAACAGAAATGTGGCTTAAACATTGCAGTGAATTCTTATATTGGTGGGGCACGATCATGGTCGGATAAAGCAACAACAAATAGTGTTGTTGTTAATTCACTTGCTGTTACTGCTCCAATAGGAATATCTGTAAGTCATGGATTTAATTCTAATGTTATTGGAGCCATAACCATATTCGGTTCTATTGTAGATATTGGAGCTTTTGCTGCCTTTAGGCTAAATGATGATTCAACTAAAACACAAACCCTGCCTAAAACAACATTGGCAAACATATTTGCACCGGGTATACATATTATATTGGGTAGATTAGGCAATACTCCATTGTCTATAGCAGTTGGGTATCAAATGGCACCTCGTTTGAGAAGTCTTACCGCCACAAATGCAGATGTGGTTACAAATAATGTATGGCAAGAACAGATTGCGTTAACTTGGGACATCCCTCTTATAAATATCTGCTCGGTAAAGAAAACTAATCAACAACAATAAATAATCTAAAATATGAACATCAGTAGCAACGGAGTATCGTTAATAGAACAGTTTGAAGGGTTTCGCCCAACCATGTATAAAGATGCAGTGGGCCTGCCTACTATAGGATATGGTACATTAATTCAGAATGCTGACCAGCAATGGTTAATGACAGCAACTATCACAACCGATCAGGGAGAGGTATTGCTAAGAACATCAGTAGCACCCATAGAAACAATGCTAAATGCAACTCTTCCGGCAAGCGCTAATCAAAACCAATTCGATGCGCTTATTTCTTTTGCCTATAACTTAGGTATAAACGCACTTAAAGGCTCAACACTGCTTAAAAAGGTAATTGCTAATCCGGCAGATCCAACAATAGCCGATGAGTTTGCAAAGTGGGTACATGCAGGTACTGAAATATTACCAGGGCTTGTTACCAGGCGTAAAGCTGAATCGAATCTTTATTTCAGTTAGTTGAGTTTGCTGCTTTGCATTGAGTCTATTCCTCAACTTGTACCTGCTGCATAGTAAATGGCAGGTTTACAATGGTCTGGAAATCTTCACCTGCCTGGCGCATATCTTCATCATCTTCCTCGTAATACCAGTTAATGGTAACCTTGTTTCCTTTGTGCTGTATGGCTTCCAGGAATTTAAGTATAGCTAGAATACTCTTTGATGATGCGGTGCTGATATATTCTAACATAAAATCTACCTTGGTCAGGTCATTAGGCTTAGCAGCGTATTGTTCAATATTATCTAACACGGGTTTGTAAAATGCAGTATCGTTTTCCGATATTGACCGCCCCTTAATTTCAAGCGTACCCTGTTTCGGATCGAACTTAATGGCGGGCGTTGTAGCCGTAGCTTTAATATTGATTGTTTCCATCGGGTGCGTTAATAGTTAGTTCATTCGGCACATAAAAACAGTTAAATCTACAAAATATATATACGTTTTGCAATTAATAACCTTTGCAGGGGCTAATTTGTAATTAGTGCCGATATAAATAAAGACCTTTGTCGCTTGTATTAGTAATTACAGATTACAGGCAATTCCAATCACTAATCTAAGATTAGCGCTTACCGAGTACAAACAAACATATACATTATGAAGTAGAATCGCAGCTTTTTTTATATTTGTTAAGCTTTGCTTACCCTGCTATAAGTCAATTTACCCAGGCAGAATTTATTATATGAAAAAATGTATGAAGAAATCAATTCCTCCCCCTGCCACCTCCATAGGGGGACATTCTCAACTTTCAATCCCGATAGCTATCGGGATCAATTTTCAATTTCTTGTTCTCTTTTCACTATTCACTATTCACTCTTCACTGTGCTTTTCCCAAACCACCATTAATATCTCTAACCGCAATGGTGTATTTAAATTCACATCGTCTACCGGCGATTTTGAAAACATTACATTAAATGCACCTGTAGTATTTAAAATACTGAACTCAGAAACTTCATTACGCCAGTTATGCATTATTAACGAAGGGTACGATACGGTTGTGAATTATAGCAGCCAAATGCTTGCAGGTTATTTTCAGAACCATACCGATAAGAAGATAACCGTTACCAAGGATGGTATTGTTACCGGCATGAATATGATAGCCGGAAAGCGTGTAACTGTTCCCTTCGCCATTTTGCTGAACCTGGGCGGTGGTAAAAAATATGCGCAGAAAGTGGGTACAGATAGATCGAACCACGATGCTAAAGATACCGCTACTGGTATTGCCTACTACGATGCCTTTATGCTGGCGCGCCTGCTGCAGAAGGAAGATTACAAAGGCATTGCCTTGCTTTGGAAGCATTATGGCCCGGTTGCCGATATGCGCAACAATCCATTCCTTGATTCGGCTGCTGTGGAAAAGGTAATAAGTGTAAGGGGAGTAGAGCCGGGCGAAATAGCCACTTCGTTTTCTTTTGCTTCGCTGAATGAATTTGGTGTTACAGCCATAAACGATGAACGTATGCAGTTTCATGGAAAACATGGCAAAGGAAAATTAGATGCATCGTTCTTTAAAAGGATGAAGAGCTTTTTCGGCAAGCATGAAGAGTATAAAGTGTTGTTCCCTGCAACCAATGCGTTCATTAACAATATAAAGTCTGGTAATTACAACACTATGCTCGATGGTTTGCGCCAGGCATACTTTAACGATATGGGTAATATGGTAACCGGGCTGAACCAGTTTGTAGATCTGCCGCAATACCAGGGCCTTGTTCAGGCTTTTCCGGAAATTAGAATGACATTGCGTACTGCTAAGGTAGTAAGTGAAATGGCAGAGACTAAGGACCTGAAGCACCCCGATGTAATTATGCACGAACTGGCAGCTAACGAAGAATGGACCAGCCTTGATTCTAACCTGCTAAACTCATGGC
>DATHOD010000200.1:0-22473 GCA_035485295.1 Bacteroidia bacterium | reverse complement strand
ATTGTATTGATTACGGTGGTGGTTATGGATTGTTTGTCCGGATGATGCGAGATAAGGGATTTCAATTCTACAGATACGATACTTATTGCCAGAACCTATTCGCCCTGCATTTCGACTTTAAGGATTCTACTGTAAAGAAGTTTGATATTCTTACTGCATTTGAAGTTTTTGAGCATTTAGCGAATCCATTAGAAGAGATTGAAAAAATGCTGGAGATGTCAGATAACTTAATCTTCTCAACTATTATAGCACCTGTGTCAAGCAACGAATTCGATAAATGGTGGTATAGGGCTCCGTTATCGGGTCAGCATGTTTCTTTTTATACAATAGATTCTTTAAAACTCATTGCAAAGAAGTACGGTAAGCACTTTTATTCGAATAACCAGAACTTCCATATTATTTCAGGCAAGGAGATTGATGATAAAGCGTTGAATGATATTTTCTTTCCACCAAAATCTTCACTGATAAGCAGAATTGTAAATAAATTATCGCGTAAGCAATCCTATTCCTATAGAAAGTCATTGCAGGAGACCGATTATAAGTTCATAGAGCAAGAAGCTTTAAAGCAGATTAAGTAGTATGAATCGAATAAAGAGAAGATTAAAAGAGACTTTCATCAATTGGGTGGAGACTCTTTTCTTTTCTAAGAAAGTGGCTGCCAATGAAGATATACTTATTTTGAGGCTTGACCAGATAGGTGATTATATGTTGTTCCGCAATTTTATTGAGGAAGTATATGACCATTATCTGGGTAAAAGGCGGATTGTATTATGTGGGAATATTTTATGGAAAGATTTGGCAGAGCGATTGGATAAACATTTTGTAAGCGAGTTTATTTGGGTTGATCCATTAAAGTTAGACCAGGCATTTTACCTTTTTTCAGTCTACAAGAAGATAATAAAAGCTAATTGTTCCACATTGCTTCATCCTGTTTATTCCAGAACTGTAGAAGGTGATAGGGTTGCTTTATTTAGCGGAGCTGAACAAATTATTGGTTGGGATGGGGACACTGCAAATATTAGCCTGGAGAGGAAGAGTAATAATAATACAAAGTACACCAAGTTGTTTAAGTCTTCAGAACTATGCTTGTTCGAGTTTTACAGGAATAAGCTATTCTTTGAACAAGTATTGGGCACAAACTTGAATATAAAAGCTCCTTATATTAAGGTGAATAAGGCAGGAGAGTCACAGAAGAAACATATTGTAATCTTCCCCGGAGCCGGTCATAGAGTGAGAAGATGGTCACCTGATAATTTTGTGAAATTGTATAAGCTCATTCAAGTTAACCTAAATCTTCCTGTAATAGTTGGAGGCTCGGTAAATGATAAATCTTTAGCACAACAGATTGTATCTCAAATTGGGCTGGATGCGACTGATATGACTGGGAAAATGAATTTAAGTGAAACTGTTGATTTATTACAAAATGCAGCATTGGTTATTACTAATGATTCGGGCCCGCTCCACATTGCTTTGGCTTTAGGTATTCCAACCGTTTGCATTTCAAATGGCAATAACTACGCTAGGTTTTGTCCGTATCCACAGGAGATGAATGCAAAGTTGAAAGTAGTTTTCCCGGATGAAATAGATAAGATTCTATCTGATACTATTAAATCAAAATCAATTGAAGGGAAAGAATCATTTATCGATGTTAATGTTATAAGTCCTGAAAAGGTCTTCTCCGCAATTAAGAATGGCTTTTTAAATCAATACGATGCCTAAGCTATCCATCATAACTATAAACTATAATAATAAGGCAGGACTGGAAAAGACCATTAAGAGCATTATTACTCAAAGCTTTAAAGATTTTGAATTTATTGTGATTGATGGAGCTTCTAATGATGGAAGTGTTGACGTTATACATCAACATCAAGACAAAATTGCGAAATGGGTGTCGGAGAAAGATTTGGGTATTTATAATGCTATGAATAAGGGAATTGGTTTTGCTAAAGGAGAATATTGCCTGTTCTTAAACTCAGGAGATAGTCTTTATGAGAGCAATACTCTGGAGAAAGTGTTTGCGACAGAGCCCAAGGAAGATATTGTTTATGGTAATATGTTGATTGATTTTAGTGGTAAGAAGGTATTGGGTGAGATGCCAGATACGATTACCTTTGAGCATATGATGGCTGATACCTTATGGCACCCGGTTTCGTTTATAAAGCGAGATTTATTTGCTAAATATGGTAATTATCGAGAAGATTTAAAGATAGTATCCGATTATGATTTTTTTATTAAAGCTATTTTGGTAAATAAGGTATCGGCAAAGCATATCCCTGTCACTATTTCAATATTTCCAACAGATGGAATGAGTTCACAAAGCAGTAATGCAGAGTTAATAAAGGCTGAAAGAGAAAAGGTGCAGTCGGGCTATTTTAGTAAGTTTGTGATAGATGAGTTTAATGCAAAAAAGAAGAAAACCAGTAATGGGATATGGAGTAAATTATTTGCGAAGCTCATAAAAACAAAGTAAGGAGTAGAAATGCCAATAGAGGATAAGAATAAGCCCTTAGTTTCGGTTGTAGTACCATGCTATAACCAGGCTAAGTATTTGGTGGAAGCGCTTGATAGCGTATTGGCACAATCCTATAATAATTGGGAATGTATAATTATAGATGACGGCTCAACGGATAATTCTAAAAATATAGCTGAAAGGTATTGTGCTAAGGATAAGCGTTTCAAATATATTCATCAACCCAACCAAGGTGTTTCTGCTGCCCGCAATAATGCAATTAAAGCTAGTTCAGGTATATACATTTTGCCACTTGACGGAGATGATAAGATTGCTCCACATTACTTAGAACAGGCAATAAATATGTTTCAGAAGAGTCCTGATGTGAAGCTGGTTTACGGCAAAGCCCGTTTATTTGGTAAAAGAAGCGGAGATTGGAATATACCACCATACTCGTTTAAAGAAATGATGATAGAGAACCTGATATATTGCTCAGCAGTATATAGGCGAGAAGATTTTAATAAGACCAGCGGGTATAGTGAAGAAATGAAGGCAGGTTTTGAAGATTGGGATTTTTGGCTTTCATTCCTTGATGAAAATGATAAAGTGTATTGTTTGCCTGAAGTTCAGTTCTATTATAGAGTTAATGCTTCATCACGTAACCCTGTGACTGATGAGGCCGTGCAAAGAGAACTCAGAAAGAAAATATTTGAACATCATAAGGATAAATACCTAAAATATTTTTCATTATCAGATATTATGTCCGATTCAATTTTCTCTCAGAAGAAATTGGAAGGTATTTATAATTCCAGGAGTTACCGCGTTGGCAGATTACTTTCTTCTCCAGTTAGATACTTAAGAAGACTATTCTAATGAGATCAATCTGTTTCTTTAGTAGTTATTATACTCAGCCCAACCTTCCTATTTATGTTAAATTCTATCTTGAAGAGTTGACAAAACATTTCACTGAAACAGTTTTTATTACAAGTCAAAAGGAAATGCTACCACGGGATAAGGCTTTTCTTGAAGAAAAGAAAATCCGCCTGATACAGACGGCAAATGAAGGTTATGATTTTGGAATGTGGTACAAAGGCATCAAAGAATATAATATCAGTGAATATGACAGGGTAGGGTTTGTAAATGATTCCTGCATTTTGTTTGGTAAGTTAGATACATTCTTTCAATGGGTTGATAAAGAGAACCCTGACTATTGTGGCTTTACGGATTCGTACTTGATGGATTACCACATACAATCTTACTTTTTAATTGTCAATAAAAGGGCAATGCCATTTGTGTTGGAGTATTTCAATAAGAATAGAATTGTGAAAGAGCTAAGCGAAGTTATAAAAACATATGAGGTTGGCTTAAGTAAATATCTTACAGATAAAGGTCTAAAGTTGAAGGCGTTTTATAATATTCCTAATAAGGGAGAATATAATTATGCATTAATGGGAGCCGATGATCTTATAAAGCTTGGGTTCCCAATGGTAAAGAAAAAGATAATGGCCAGAGGGTATGTTGCAGAGCGTTGGAGGAGTATGGTGGCTTTAGGTTTTAATCCTTTTCCATCGCATTATATTAAAGAGATAAAGAAGAGGCAAATAATACCTGGGAATTTGTTTGATGATGTAATGAAAAGTAAGGGATTAGCGGGTGAGTTGAAATTTTATGTCGTAAGTTTACTTGCTTTGTTGTCAAGAGTCAGAAGGAAGAAAGTATGAAGATTATTATACTTACCCAATATTTCCCACCTGAAGTTGGTGCACCGCAAAACCGACTTTATGAGATTGCTGTGCGTTTGAAAAAGAGAGGAGTTGATATAGAAGTATTGACTGCCATGCCTAATTATCCGAAAATGCAGATTGATGAAGCATATATGGGTAAGTGGTATGTAAAGGATTCTATGGATGGTATGACCGTGCACAGGGCATGGATATACGTTAGCAAGAGCAAAGGAATAATTGCGCGCCTTTTGAATTACTTCTCATTTGTCTTTACCAGTATATGGATAGGCCTCTTTAAATTGAGGAAAGCAGATTATGTTTTTTGTGAATCTCCACCTTTGTTTTTGGGTATTTCAGCACGAATTTTGAGAAGAACAAAGAATGCGAGACTTATATTTAATGTATCAGACCTTTGGCCTGAGAGTGCTGAAAAATTAGGACTAATTACAAATCGCTTTCTTTTGAATATTACTACAAAGCTGGAAGAATCTTTATATGAGGCATCAACACTTATCACTGGACAAACCCAAGGAATAGTTAGTAATATTAAATCTCGTTTCCCTTCTAAGCAGGTTTATTGGTTGCCTAATGGAGTAGATATGGCATTTTATAATGAAGGGAAAATTGAAAGCAATTGGAGGAGTGAGAATGGTTTTGTTAGCGACGATTTTCTTGTTTTATATGCCGGTATAATAGGTCATGCACAAGCACTTGAGCTTGTGTTAAAAGCTGCCGATTTAACTAAATCCCAACCTTCCATTAAATGGATATTATTGGGTAGCGGCCCTGAAAAGGAAAAGCTTTTAGGAATGAAAAGTCAAATGAAATTGAATAATGTCTTCTTCTATGAACCGTTACCAAAGGTTAAAATGCCACTGGTATGGAAAGCAGTGGATGTATCGCTTGTTCCTTTACGCAGGATAGATTTGTTTAAAGGTGCCTTACCATCAAAAATATTTGAAGCAATGGCTATGAAGAAACCTGTTCTGCTTGGAGTAGAAGGGGAAGCGAAAGAGCTATTTATTGATGAAGGTAAGGCAGGTCTTGCCTTTATTCCTGATGATGCCGCTGACCTTGCTGAGAAAGCTCTATATTTAATTAAGAATAGATCAGAGGCAGTGCAATTTGGTGAAAACGGATGTAAGTATGTACAAGAGAAATTCAATCGTGATGTTATCGCAGAGAATCTGTATCAAACACTTACATCATTGAAATAGATGAGAGCCTACCTGCCAAAAATTAAGTTCATTGTTCTATGCTGCATTGCATTTACCCTAACGAGTTATATATGGGCTGCTCCCAACTTGATTTTTGTATATGCAGGTTTATGGCTACTTGAGGGCGGCATAGGTCAAAAGTTAAAGGCTTTTTATTCTAATAAGTATGCTTGGCTTTTCGCTTCGCTTTTCTTGCTGCATGTCGTTGGTATGATATATACTTCTTATGCACAAATAGGTTGGTTTACCATTCAGGTAAAGGCTAGCCTGATTGTATTTCCTGTATTGTTTGCTTCGGAAGGTGTTATGGATAGTAAAAAGCAAAAACCCTTTATGTATGCTTTCATTACAGGTTGTATTTGTAATGGACTTATATGTTTAGGTTATGCCATTTGGAAGTATTACACTTTGCATGTATCAGAGTTTAATTACATGCAGTTTTCTATTTTCTTGCATCCAAGCTATTATTCCATGTATATAGATATGGCAATCGTGTTTATTGCTTATTTGTTCATGAGTAAAGAAATAAGCCTTATTACAATAGAGAAGATTGTCCTTACATTTTGTCTTGCATTCTTTGCTCTTATGATAGTGTTGCTTCAATCTAAGGCTGGGCAAATCACTACAGCCTTACTATTTGTTGCAATGCTAATTGCTCTAGCGATGAAGAAAGGTGTTAAATGGAGAATAGTAATGTTGCTTGGTATTGCAATTTTCGGGGCAATTGCATACCGCTATATTTCATCTGGTAATTCACGTATTTTCTCTGCTTTTCAAATCGCATCTGGTAATATGGATCGCAAATCTCCCGAATCTACTCAGGTGCGCTATTATGTGTGGCAGGCATCCATGGAAATTATCCATCAACACCCAATCATTGGAACCGGAACCGGTGATGCTGATTCTGTTCTGCAAAAACAATATGTTAAGGATGGTGATACTGGGGCCTTAGAACATCATTTAAATAGTCACAATGAATACATGCAGATTGGTGTTGCATTGGGTTGTATTGGTGTGATGGTTCTCCTGGCGTGTCTGCTGTTACCTTTATTTAAAAGCATAAAGGAGCGCAGATATGTGTACATGGCATTCATAGTTATTATCTTAATTAACTTCCTTGTAGAATCTATGCTTGAGACACAGGCAGGTACAATGTTCTATGGATTATTAAATTCCCTGCTAATGTTTAATTTCGTAATATAAATTGGTCAATATGATAAGTTTCTCTCCTCCACGCATAGATGATAAAATAATAGAAGCCGTTACGGAAGTGTTGCGTTCAGGATGGATAACTACCGGTCCCAAGACTAAATTGTTTGAAAAGAAGATTGCGGAACATTGCGGATGCCCTGCTGTGTTATGCCTTAATTCAGCTACGGCTGGATTAGAACTGGCACTGCGTTGGTATGGTGTTGGAGAAGGAGATGAGGTAATATTGCCTGCTTATACTTATGCTGCTACAGCTAATGTGGTAATGCATTGTGGGGCTATCCCTGTTCTTGCAGACATTAATAAAGATGATTTTAATATTTCCTTGAAAGAGATTGAAAAGAAGATAACGGCAAAAACGAAAGTTATAATGCCTGTTGACTTCGGAGGATTGCCATGTGATTACAAAGCCATAATGGCTATTGCCGAATCTAACAAAGGCAAATTCTCTGCCAAAACCGAAACACAAAAGCAATTAGGTAGAATATTGGTATTGGCTGATGCTGCTCATTCATTTGGTGCAACATACAATAACAAGAAGACTGGAACAGGAGTAGACATAGTTGTGTTCTCTTTCCATGCAGTTAAAAACTTAACTACGGCAGAAGGCGGTGCCATGGCATTTAATTTACCTGCTCCGTTTGATAATACTGCTATTTACAAGGCACTTTGTGTAAAGTCTTTACATGGGCAGGACAAGGACGCATTGGCTAAAACCCAAAAAGGTAATTGGAGGTATGATATTGTAGAAGCAGGATATAAATGCAACATGACAGATATAATGGCTGCTGTTGGCCTGGTTGAGTTGGAAAGGTATAATGATGATACACTTGTAAGGAGAAAGGCAATTGTAAGTGCATATCAAAAAGCTTTGTCGGTTTGCAAATGGGCTGAGACACCAATTTATAAAGACGACAACAGAGAGTCATCTTACCACTTATATCCACTTAGGATAAAAGGAATTGATGAAAATAAACGTGATGAGATAATGCAAAGGATATTTGATAAAGACGTTTCTGTGAATGTGCATTTTATTCCATTGCCCCTTATGAGTTTCTATAAGAACCTTGGGTATAAAATGAATGAATATCCTGTGGCATATGATAACTTTTCAAGGGAAATATCATTGCCTGTATACTATAATCTTACCGACAAGGAAGTACAGACAGTGATAAACGTGGTTATAAAATCTGTAGAAGAGGTTATAGGATGATAAAACGCCTGTTCGATATTATATCTTCTTTATTGGGTATAATTATTCTTTCTCCGGTTTTTATAATAATTGCTATATGGGTTGCATTAGACTCACAAGGTGGCATTTTATATAGGCAGCTTAGGGTAGGGAAGAATGGAAAGGAATTTACACTTCTCAAATTTCGTACTATGCTTTCTGATTCTGATAAAAAGGGATTGCTGACTATTGGTATGCGAGACAGCAGGATTACCAGGAGTGGATATTATTTACGCAAATACAAATTAGATGAGTTGCCGCAATTGTTTAATGTGCTAATAGGTAATATGAGTATTGTTGGTCCACGGCCAGAAGTGCCAAAGTATGTTGCGTTATACAATAATGAGCAATGGAAAGTATTGAATGTAAAACCCGGTATTACAGACTATGCATCTATTGAATATGTAAACGAAAACGAAGTGCTTGCTAAAGCAGCTAATCCAGAGGAAATGTATATTGACGAAGTAATGCCCGCTAAGCTAAAGCTTAACCTAAAGTATATACAAGAAATGGGCTTGGTAACCGATCTGAAGATTATATTCAGAACTTTCGGGAGGATATTTTAATAGGATATATCACCCATGAAGGGTTCTGTTCTTTTTGGCTTTAGCGCTATATTCAATTGCTGTGGAAACTTATTTGCGGTTATTTCCTTTTCCAGATAAGCATGGCCAGGTGTATTGAATAATAATTTTAGCTTCTGTCCCACTAGGCTATCCGGAATGTTTAATGTGAATACCCCTGTAGAATCAGTATAAACTATATAGTTTGCTTTTTCCAGTATTACCTCCGCATTTAGAAGGGGTTTCTTGGTTGTTGCATCTTTTACTCTGCCGCTAATGGTATGGTTTACTTTATATCTCACCATAGACACTTCGCCCATTGTAACATGAGAATCAGGTGGTGTTTGTACAGTAGGGATATTTTTTGAAGTGGTCGTTTGTCCAAATGCACTGGTGCTGATTCCTGCAACTACCGCGGTTCCTAATAATGTTTTATATAATACTGAGTGCCTGCTCTGCTCTATCATCGGCATAGGCCTGTCTATCTGGTAAGGATTAAGTCTACCGCAAATTTTACCAGTGGCTTTCTTAAAGAACTCCATTAGTTCTTTATCTGTGAAATTTGAAAAATCTACAACTGTCTTTTTGCAACTATGGCAATGACGACCGGTATTATTTTTTGTCATACCATCCCAGTCCTGTGAACATGGTTTTGGTATGCTGAGTTTAAGATCTTTCTTGTTTTTCATATTGCCATAAAAGTTTATGGCTCTTTACGCGGAACCATTTTACCCATCATCATCTCTCTTTCGTGATATTTCATACTAACATAAAGCTGCGTATCTCTTTTATTCGGAGCAACTATCACTTCAACTGATGTATGCCAGGTATTATAGAACTCAATCTTTAATTCTTTACCTTCAAGGCTATCTGGTATATTAAGTTCAAATTTTCCGGCAGAATCAGTTGAAGCATAATCGTATGATCCATAAATAGATACTTCAACATTTTCTATTGGTTCTTTAGTCTTATCATCAACAACCTTTCCGTGTATGATTCGGGTGGCACTTTTAGGAGTTTCTTTCTTAGTTGTTTGTGAATGATCTTCCTGGGCGAAGGTATATGTGTTGCCATTATAAATCGGAACCATTGCTGGTGCCGCACTGTGGTTAAACATTTGCCCTTTAGCAGTACCTGCTATTCCAGCCAATAGTGCTCCGCCAAATAATGCCCTGTGGAAAAACGAGTTATTGCTTTTTTCTATTATAGGCATTGATCGGTTATGTTGGTACGAACTAATTCTACCGCACACTTCACCTTGAGGTTTCTTGAAAAACTCTACTAATTCCTTATCTGTGAAGTTTGAAAAATCTACAACTGTCTTTTGGCAGCTACTGCAATGCCTTCCAAGAGTATTTGGTGTCATTCCATCCCATACTTGTGTGCAAGGCTCCGGAATTGTAAGTTTGAGGTGTAAGGGCTTAGCCATCTTGATAAGGTTTGTAATGCAATATGAGAACCATTCATGAAGAAATCATGAAGATTGATAATCAGACTGATGAATGATTACTTGCGCAGCTCTATCAGGGTAATTTCAGGCAGCATTCCTACTCTTCCCGGGAAGCCGATATGCCCAAGGCCGCGGTTAACGTATAAGGATTGTTCTCCTTTTTGATAATGGCCCTGCCAGCGTTCATACCTCCATTGCACAGGGCTCCATTGCCATTCGCCAATCTTTATACCGAATTGCATTCCATGCGTATGTCCGGAAAGAGTAAGCTGTAAATTGGTTTTATGTAATACCTGTTCATCCCAGTGAGATGGATCATGTGAAAGAAGAATACGGAAAGGTATATTCTCAGTTCCTTTAACCGCATCAGGCAAAAAACCATATTGCGCAAATGGTGGGTTTCCCCAGTTTTCTACACCTACTATAGCTATTTGTTGTCCGTTTTTACCAATAATGCGATTTTCGTTCAACAAAATATCGAAGCCTGCATCGCGCTCAAATTTTATAAGTTCATCAAGGTTCTTACGCTTAGCTTCTTCACTTTCCCATTTCACATAATCGCCATAGTCATGGTTACCAAGAATAGAAAACTTACCCAATGGCGCTTTTAGTTTTTGGAATACATCTTCCAGCCCCCTTGCTTCTTCAGCAATATGATTTACCATATCACCTGTAAAGAAAATAATATCGGGATTAAGGTTGTTTATTAGCTCAACTGCTTTTACTATCTGACCTTTGTGTTTGTAAAAGCTACCAATATGCATATCTGATATCTGAACGATTTTTAATTTGTCGAACTCTGTAGGAAGGCTATCAAAATGTATGGTCTCCCGAACAACTCTAAAATCGAAACGACCGACCAATATGCCACGCACTATAGCGAGAAATAAAAATGCGGCAATTAAAAAGCCCACAATTAGCATATAAGATATGTTTAGCCTGTCATGAGAACTATGAATGAACAAATTATTTAACCCTATATATATCCCCTGAACGATCATTGCCAGTAATGCAACAATAGTAAAAGCAAGTTTTGGTAAAATATCGGTCATTAATATTCCGGCTGCCTGAAAGCCATAATAGGTGCGCTTTACGCTGAACATGGTTTTTAAAGATTTTTGAAGAAAAATTAGTACGAGAAGGATTACCAAAGTCTCTGTCCAATAAACTATTCCAAAGTATTTGACCAAATGAGGGTGTCCAAGGCTCTCAAATAATAAGCAGCCGCTATAATAGGCGCTCCATTCAATTACTGATAAAATGAGCAGGAAAACTAAAGCAAAATAGGGCGACCGACGGTGCATATATTTCAGTATATTTGCAAGAATTTAAAATTACGAAAAATAAATATTTATGAGAATCTACAATATAGCCGTTTTACTTAGTCTTTTACTCTTTTTTGGATGTAATAACGGAGACAAACAGAAGATTAAGGACTTAAGCGATCAGGATTCTACCCTCATGTTGAAGACTAAGGGCCAAGATTCTACCATAATGGCATATGTAAGATCATTTAATGATATTCAAGACAACTTAGATTCTATAAAAGCGAAGGCTAAGATAATTACCGTAACCAATGGTAGTGAAAGTGCTGATAAGAAGGATCAGATAATCGCAGATATGAAATATATAAGCGAGATGATGATGAAGAATAAGAAAGAAATAGCATCGTTGGAACGTAAACTAAAGAAGTCTAATGGAACGAATGCTGAATTGCAGAAGATGATAGCACACTTAACCCAAGAAGTTACTGAGAAGGATGCTGAAATAGCTTCATTACAAAGCCAGCTTGCTGAAACCAATGCTTCATTAAAAGATGTTATTCAGAAGTTTAACGACAGTATTGCTGTACTTGATGAACAAAAGCAACAGGTTAGTGAAGTAACAACCCAGTTGCATACAGTGTACTATGCAGTAGGTACTGCTAAAGAATTAAAAAAGAAAAACGTTATAACCAAAGAAGGTGGAATTATTGGTGTTGGCTCTACTACAGAATTGAAACAAAACTTCAATACTTCATACTTCACAAAATCAGATCAAACCCAGTTGAGCGTATTGCCTTTGTATAGCAGATTTGAGAAGATCGTTACAAATCACCCAACTACATCTTATAGGGTTACAAATAATCAGAAATCTGATTCCTTAATTATTACAGATGCTAAAGCATTCTGGAGTCAATCGAAATACCTTGTTGTAATTGTAAAGTAAAACACTGAGCCTGAAGAGCCAGCGTATGCGTAAACGATACATATATCATTTCCTTATAGCGCTCGGAGCAATTGGTGCTTTGTATTTTTCCTTCGGCAGTACTATTAGCCAGGGAGAGCCGGATTTGGCAATTGCTAAAAAGGTAGAGAAAAAGAAAGATACAGCAGTTCATATTGTTAAAGTCAAAGACACAGCTATTGCCCTTTCAGCAATAGAACAATGTGAAGAGTATAGAATAGATTCATTTTTTAACCGGCTTTCGAAGCTACAACGGTTTAACGGCAATGTTCTTGTTGCGCACGATGGTAAAGTGCTTTACCAACAGTGCTTTGGTGTAACAGATTTCAAACATAAAAACCCATTAACCGATTCATCGGAATTCCAATTGGGCTCTGTATCGAAACAATTTACTTCTGTAGCTATTATGATGCTTAAGGAACAGGGTAAGCTTGATTATAGCGACTCAGTTCAAAAATTCTTTCCTGCCTTTCCATACAAAGGTGTAACTGTTGAAATGTTATTGGACCACAGGTCAGGCTTGCCTAACTATATGTACTTATGTAGTAGCCTTTGCAAGACTGAAGATCAAATGGTTGATAATATGCAGGTGGTTAATTTACTATGTGAACACAAACCACAACGTTATTTTGCTCCAGATAAAAGGTTTAATTATAGCAATACCAATTACTGTGTATTGGCAGCAATAGTAGAGCAGGTTAGTGGTGTAAAATTCAGCGATTTTATGCGTAAAAATGTGTTTAAGCCCCTTGGCATGAATCACACATTTATTTATGACAAAACTGATACAGTAATACCAAACCGGGTAACTGGCTATAATGCCAACTACAAAAAATCAGGTATAGATTTCTTAGATGGCGTGGCAGGAGATAAAGGGGTGTATTCTACCACCGGTGATCTTTTAAAGTGGGACCAGGCTTTGTATACTGACAAGCTTTTGAAACAATCTACTTTATATGTTGCTTATCAACCCCACGGCCGCTGGCTGAATATGCATAACTATGGTTTTGGATGGTGGTTGGCTTATTATAATAAAGATATTCTGGTATACCATGATGGTTGGTGGCATGGTTTCAATTGCGCTTTTTTAAGAGATATTAAAGGACATAATACAATTATTGTATTGAGTAACCACGTTAATTGGTGTATTAACCAGAGCCGCGAGCTGCTTACATTGTTAAGAACAGCAGCTGATTCTGAAGATGAAAAAACTACTGCTTCTGTAAAGTTATTTAAGAAATAACCAGATTATTCCATTGCTTTTATTTTAGCGTACTTATCTATATCTGTTGCATCTATAGCGGACAGTATAGTATACACCTGAGCCTTCTCGTCATTAGGTGCTTCTGAGAAAATATTAGCTATTTCGTCAGCCTTTGCATTGAAGAAAAGCAGGATGTTGTAATTACCTGGCTTATCATTATAAACTTGCTGAACATATTGAAGGGCCTGTATTACTTGTGCCCTGCCTTTATCAGCTCCATTATACATTTGGTCTAGTCCCATACGGTGGTATAGATAAAGCGCATGGCGTAAAGGACCAAAATAGCTTTCATCAAGTACATTAGTTAGTAGGGTATAACGGGTTTGGTCTCCGTCAGTTGAATTCCACCCTTTTTCGCCCGAGTTTTGTGCATTGCTTAAAACTGTCTGTGCATTTGCAAAACAAGTATTTCCACCATTAAGCGCAAAGGAATCATAGTCATATCCCAATATCATATAGGCATAGTAATCCAGCAATGATGTAAGATTGTCGGAATATGCGTTTATGTTAAATAGAATGGGTTGGTTAAGTTGGTATATAATATGTATGTTATTGTCCTGAAAGTTTAACATACTACTGTTATATGAAGACTTGTAAACTGGACGTCTTGCTTGCACCTGAAGGGTTGCACTGAAATCATTCGGGGCATTTTGTGCAGTCATGTTTAGGTATAAGGTACACTCTATTTTTTCTTGGTTAGAGAAGTTATCATTCGTGAACTTCGTATTGTTCATGAACTGGTAAATAGCATTTTGCAGGTTTTTAAAGATAAGCTGGGCCGCCGCATCCTGTATTTGAGGAGATACGACAGTTACTGTACAGTTTAATTCCTGCGCACAAAGTGGGAGAGAGGCAATTACCAGGAAAGCAATATGACAAACTATTTTTTTAAGCACGAAACAATATAGGTTAAAATGTCTTTAGCAACTTCAGTCTTTGGTTTTAACTCAAATTTAAGAGTTTTATTATGCTTGTCTAATATAGTAATTTGATTTGTCTCGCTGCCGGGGCCTGTTCCTTTTCCATTGGCTGAGTTAAGCACAATAGCATCAAGATTCTTCCTTTTAAGTTTTTCCTGAGCATTCTTTTTGCCATCATTAGTTTCCAATGCAAAGCCAATTAGCAATTGTTTGGCAGTCTTACGCTTACCTAATTCAGATAATATATCGGCCGTTGTTTGAAGTTGCAGGGTTAAAGAGTTTCCTGCTTTTTTGATCTTTTCTAATGCTTTCTTTTCCGGCTTAAAATCTGCCACAGCGGCTGACATGACTGTTATATCAGCTCCAGAGAATGCTTTCAAACATTCTTTATACATCTCTTCAGAAGATGTAACCGAAACTGATTTAATATTAGCTGAGTTGGTGCGTATGCTAACAGGCCCATGTATCAATATTACATTAGCACCTTTGCTAGCCATTTGTTCAGCAATCGCAAATCCCATTTTGCCTGATGAATAGTTCCCTATAAACCGAACAGGGTCAATGGCTTCGTAAGTTGGCCCAGCCGTTACTAAAGCCTTTTTACCACTCAGAGGGAGGGTTTCAGGCTTTTTTTTTTGAAGAAAAGTAATGATATGTTCTGGTTCCGCCATTCTTCCTTCTCCAAATAAGCCACTGGCAAGTTCGCCATCCTCGGCAGGAATAATAGAGTATTTGAATGAAGCCAGTTTCTTTAGATTGTTTTTAGTGGAAGTATGCCTGTACATTTCCCTATCCATGGCAGGTGCAATGTAAATAGGGCATGAAGCGGAAAGGCAGGTGGCGAGTAATAAGTTATCGCATAGGCCATTTGCCATTTTTGCAATGGTATTGGCCGATGCAGGTGCAATAAGAATAAAATCTGCCCAGTTAGCTAATTCCACATGGTTATGCCATGAGCCATCAGGACTGCTGAATTCACATAGTACAGGGTGTTTTGAAAGTGTAGAATAGGTAAGTGGCGCGACAAAATCTTTTGCCGTGGAAGTCATTATAACCTTTACATCGGCACCAGCTTTCACCAGGAGCCTAAGCAAAATAGCTGCTTTATAAGCAGCTATACTTCCGGTAATGCCCAAAATTACTTTCTTCCCCTGTAGCACGGTTCAGAGTTTGCCTTACAGGCAATATATTATAGGGTTTCTTCTTTCTTCTCTTCGGCCGAACGGTAATAAACCTTACCGTCAATGAACTCTTGAGCTGCAATAGATGCAGGTTTAGGAAGACGCTCGTACATTTTAGATATTTCTATCTGTTCTACGTTTTCGTATACTTCTTCCAATGTATCTGTTTTAGATGAGAACTCTTCCAATTTACCATCAAGCTCTTCTTTCATTTCAGAACTGATCTGGTTAGCCCTTTTGCCAATAATAGCAATGGTCTTGTATATATTTCCGGTATCAGTCTCAAGCTTCCTTACATCTCTTGTAATGGTAGTAGCAGGTGCGTTGCTTTTTTTGAAGTCCATGATTGATGATTTTTTAAAGGTTAATTGTGAGTTGGGTTCTTTTGTACGTCCAGTGTCTTGTTATATATACTCTCCGCATCGTTAAGGTAATCGCTTTTCGGGTAGCTCAAAATGAAAGAATTATAATCTTCCACTACCTTTTGAAGTCGCTTAGCTTTTTGCTTTTCCACGCTATTCGTGGCGTAAAGATAGTCAGATTTTAGGATAAGGTAGTTAGCTTCCTCTAAATATTTGCTGTTTGGGTAGGCTTTAAGGTAATTAGTGAGGGCGGTACTGGCTGCATGATAATACTCTGTAATGTAGTATCCTTTAGCAATTTCAAAGTATTTTCTTTCCAGTTTACCTCTTAAAATGTCTATGTATTTGTTGCATTCCTTAATACGGTCACTATTTGGGTAATCGTCTGCAAATGTTTGAAATGCATCTATAGCCTTCTTTGTATCGCTTTGGTCAAGTGCATAGGCAGGGGAAAGAAGGTATTCGCAGAAGGCTCTCATAAATTCACATTCTTCAGCCCTAGGGGTATGAGGGTAGGTGCGGTAGTAATTCGTGAAGTAGTATTGGCCAAGTACATAATCGCCAATGTAATAATTGGTATAGGCATAGTAATAGTTAAGATCCTGGGCTTTTTCCGTGCCACGATATATGGAAAGTAGTTCTTCGAAAAGTGGTAATGCCTTTAAATAGTCAGCAGCTTTGTAATACCTAATGGCTGCGTCGTACTTTAATTGGGTATCACTGCTTTTCTGGATCCTGCTAAGTTCACCTCCACAGCCTGCAAAAAGCATAGAGCCAGCAATTAAAAATACAAATAATATACGAGAAAAACTATTAAGCATATCTTTTTTAAGACGTGCAAAAGTAAGAAATATTATAACATCATTAACGGCAGTAATTATGGCTTTAAATTTAAAAGAAGTGTAATGTCTGAATGAAATAATTTGTTTTGAGGAATGACAGTTCATAATATGCTGATATTCAATAGTATGTTTGTAATGGATTATCTCTTTATGAGTAATCTTAGAACGTATAAAGGGGCCTTATAGTATAATGACTCTTATTTGACGGATATTATTATCAAGTTCATTAAATCATGCCATATTTTTTTATATTTGTGTATCAATTATTATACTTAGGCGACGATGAATAGAATTACTTGCTGTTTTTTTACTGCACTTACTGTTGTTGCAATTTCCAGTAGTGTGCATGCACAAGACATACACTTTTCACAGTTTTATGAGTATCCGTTGAGCCTTAACCCTGCATTATGCGGAGCTTTTGATGGCGATGTGTATGCTGAAGCAAACTACCGCAGCCAGTGGGGAAGTGTAATGGGTAGCGGTGTAGGGTATAACACCATGGGTGCCACGGTGGAACTTCATAATATGGATAAAAAATGGAGCAATGGTTATATATCACCAGGGCTTTCGTTTTATAACGATAAATCGGGGGATGCTCAAATTGGGGTAACCGAAGTGGACTTTACCCTTGCAAGTGGTGTATTTTTAAGTACCAAGAGCAGTTTGTCAGCAGGCTTACAGGCAGGATGGGCCCAGCACAGCATCAATATGACCAGCCTTCAATGGGATAATCAATATATAAATGGTCAATATGATCCAAACGCTCCTACAGGCGAAACTACTGTAGGCAATAGCTTTTCGTATGTTGATTTTTCAGCAGGTATGGCTTATAGTTATGGTACCGGGCAAACAAATATGACTGCTAATGACCAATTTAAGGCTAATGTGGGCGCAGCAGTATTCCATGTGAACCAACCTAATATGTCATATTACGGACAAACCGAAGCGGGTACAAAACTATATATGCGATATGTTTTTCACGGTGATGTTCAGTTTGGCATACAAAACTCAAATATTAGCCTTATTCCTGCATTTGCATATTTTTCGCAAGGTCCTGCTTCTGAATTTGATGCCGGATTGAAAATAAGATATGTATTAAAACAAGAAAGCAAGTATACCGGTTTCAGCAAAGGCTCTGCATTTGACCTTGGCGGATATTACAGAGTAGGTGATGCAATCGCATTATTAACTCAGCTCGAATTCGGGTGTTATTCAATTGGTATAAGTTACGACGTGAATGTTTCTCAATTAACCAGTGCCTCTTCCGGTAAGGGTGGTTTTGAAATTTCATTACGTTTCTTAAATCCCAATCCATTTTTGAGCGGCACCAATTCGGGCGGACGTTCTATGTTTTAATCAATTGCCTTAATTAATCTAACACACACATTTCTTTGTGGGTAAAAACCTGTCTTTTAAAATAGTTATTCTTTGTTGCCTTGCATTAACCCTGGGTTCCTTAAATATAATAGCTCAACATAATGTAAGATTCGATCCGTCAAATTTTAAAAATGATCCGGAGGGGTTTAAGTTTGCAGTTCAAAGGTTAAATGAAGGAAACCAGTATATTAGGGATGCTGAATACCAAATGGCACTTCCATATTTTTTAAGTGCAGATTCTATCAACCCAAACAATGCAGACCTTAATGCTAAAATAGGTGTTTGCTATCTCAATTCATATTGCAAGGCAAGATGCTTGCAATATTTCAGAAAAGCCTATAGCATAAATAACAGAATTAGTAAAAGAATACACTTTTTTCTTGCACGGGGCTATCACCTCAATTGCCAATGGGACAGCGCCATTACCGAATACCAACTGGCATTGAAAAAGGCTTCTAAAAAAGAAAAAAGAGCAGAGAACTTTGAACGGGATATAGAAGAATGTAATAATGGTAAAGACCTGGCCTCACATCCGGTTAAAACCAAAATAGAAAACCTGGGTGCTTCAATCAATAGTCCATATAAAGACTTCAGGCCTTATGTCGTTGCTGATGAAAGCAGATTAATATTTACTTCACAACGCCCTGATTCAAATGGTGTTGAACAGGACCCTTCAACAGGTGAATATATTCAGGCTATTTATTCTTCAAGTTACAAAGATGATAAATGGACAAATGCTCAACTTATGAGCCCTGCTACTGTTAATGGTCCGGATAATAACCAAAGCGCATATGTAACCCCCGATGGTAAAAGCATTTTTGTATATCGTGATTTGAATGGAGGGGATATTTATTTGACGAATTATGCAGAACAAGCATGGCAGGAGTGTTTAGCATTAAGTGATACAATCAACACACCTTTTCGCGAAACGTCTGTATGCCTTTCTCCTAATGGTAAAACAATATTTTTTGTGAGCAGCAGGCCAGGTGGTAAAGGTGGGCAAGACATTTATGTCGCTCATAAAGTTTCAGCAGGTTCCTGGAGCAAGCCCGTAAATTTGGGTGATACCTTGATAAATACGCCTTATGATGAGGATGGAGTATTTATGAACCCTGATGGTAAAACGCTTTATTTTAGTTCTAAAGGGCATAATTCAATGGGTGGATATGACATATTTGTTACTCAGTATGATAGCGTAACTGACCAATGCACACCACCAAAAAACCTGGGGTTCCCAATAAATACTCCCGATGATGATGTGTACTTTTCTACATCCGATCATGGAAGGTTCGGTTATTATGGCTCCTTTAGAGATAGTATAAATAATATTGGTGGATATGATATATACAGGGTTTATATGGATGCGTTTATGCCTAAGGAATTGGTGTTAAAAGGAATGGTAGTGGATTCAGTTAGTGGAAAAACACTTAACACAACGGCTACTATTACTGATAAGACTTCCAATACCACTTCAACCATGAAGCTTGATAGTAACACAGGTAAATACTATATAGTATTGCCAGCCGGGCATCAGTATGAAGTTAAAATATCTGCAAAAGATTTTGCTGACTATGTATATAATACAACCTTGCCTGATACTATGTCCTTTAGAGAAATTGACAAGAAGATTTACATGGTAAAGCCAAAGGTTATGCTTGCTAGTAGTTCTAAGCGTGATTCTTGTATTCCAAATATGACAATATTAATGCAACGTTTCAACGGCTTAGCTTCCGATACAAATATAGTGAGGGCAGCATTACAAAACCTGGACACTAATTTGTGTTTAAAGGAAATGAAATTTATGGTGCAGATAGGTGCATATACAACAGTTAAGCACTATAGATATAAGAAATACGGTATAAAAGAAAGCGATGTGAAAACTTTTGTTGAAAATGCCTCTTTCACGACTGATAAGGGAAAGGCGTCAGGTTCTACAATTACACGCTTTGCAACAGGCTCTTTCGAAACTTACGAAGAGGCAAAAGAGTATAAAATGAAATTGATAAAAAAGGGAATTAAAGGAGCATTTGTAATTGGCGCATACAATAACACACGTGTTGACCTTAAACAGTTATTGCACCATCCTATGTACCAGGTTCAGGGAAGTACCGGAACAGGACAGAAAACAGAAGAATAATATTAGGTACTAATATCCCATTTTACCCTTAGTAAGGATTATTAAAATCAACGTTATTATCTTTGTAAGGAAATAGAGAATCATGGTTTTGGACACTATGAATTATTACAGTAACTTAGATAGGTTGGAATTAGCTAAGTTTAACAATCCTGATTTTAATGCTACTTGTGGAGTAGCTTCTCTATTACTTACAAATATACGAATTAAAAATACAACAGCTATGAAAACAGTCACATCATTAGAAGAATATCAGCAAGTAGTAAACGAAGTAAGGAAGTCTAGGCAGCCAATAAAGATAAAACCTATCCTATCCGATGAAGATATAGAAAGAGGAAAGGAAGAACTGGATTTAGATGGTGTAAATGTAATTCTTACGGAAGAATATGATGAAATTAAACCTTTGTAGTATTAGCCCTTTTTAACCCCTTTACGCTATTTCGACGGGCTAACAAACAAAAGCCCTTATTTTGCCTATCGAATGCCTTAAAAGGCTTTAAAATAGCGAATCTTAGCCCTAAACTTATATTTGCTTACCTACCCGTTTTTACGTATTTTTAGTAAAGATTTTTGAAAACACAGTTATAGTCAATTATAACTCATCAAAAATCAGTAAAAATGGAGGAGAATTACAAATTCAAAGGATTTAGTTCCTTTATGCAAACATTTCACGATGAAAAAAGTTGTCGTGAATTTCTGGAGTATTTATTCTGGGGGAATAAACCTGTGTGTTCAAGTTGTGGTAGTGATAAAAAGATATACCGCTTTAAAGATGGCAAAACTTTTAAGTGTGCAATATGCGATAGGAAGTTTACCGTTACAATAGGCACAATTTTCCATAGTAGTAATATCCCGCTAAGAAAATGGTTTATCGCTATCTACTTAATTTCTTCCAATAAAACAGGTATATCATCGCACCAAGTTGCAAGGCATTTGGAAATAACACAAGCGAATGCCTGGTATATGTTACAAAAGATAAGAAAGGTAATGGAGGATAGTAAGCAGTTCAAGGAAATAATGAAAGGTGTAATAGAAGCTGACGAAAGCTACGTAGGTGGCAAGAATAAGAACCGTCATTGGGATAAGAAGTTTAAATACAGTCAGGGACGTTCTACGGTAGATAAGGCTCCTGTATTTGGCATATTACAAAGAAAGGGCGGTATAGTGAAAGTTTGGGTGTTACCTAGTTTGGATGGTAGAAGAATGAGGGGTATAATAAAACAACACGTACAGAAGGGCGCAATTATTTGTACCGACGAATACAAATCTTACAGAGGATTAAATAAGGGTAAATATTTTACTCACATTGTAATAGACCATAGTAAAGGACAACATAAAGTAGGTTTATTCCACACTAATAACGTAGAAAATTTTTGGAACTTTATTAAGCGGGAAATAATGGGAACATACCGCAAGACCAGCAGAAAGTATTTAATAAGATACGCACGAGAAGCAGCGTACAGGTATAATACAAGAAAACTAACGGATAGCCAGCGGTTTATAGAATTAGTTGCAGAGTTTAGCAAATATAAGGTTACACGGAAAGAATTATATTTACAATAGTAAAACCATTTTAATATGACATAGAAACCATAGGCAAGTAATACATATTCAGCGTTAGCTATTCCTGTTATCGAAAACTGAGAAATTTCAAACTAATCAAGGGATAGGCTTTTCGTTTCACGTCAAAGCGTGGGGCGTTAGCTTACTCGATTAGTAGGTATCTCAGTACCTCGATAACGGTAGGTTAATTGTCCCACGCTGTTTTTTTTACATAACAAGGTTTGTAGGGACGTGAACCGCAAAACAACAAACAAATGGATTTACAAGGAAGGGAAGAAGCCCCAAAAGAAACACCAAAGGAAAACGTTGGCTCAGTAGAAGCCCGTTTAATGAAATTAGAAGGCACAGTCAGTAATTTAAGAACAATGCTTGTGATTCTTATTATTGCTTTTGCAATCGGCTGTTATTTAGTTTATCCTATTGTAAATGCGTGGGATAAAATAGAAGCAATTGCAGGTAGTCTTGATAAACTACATAGTGTTTTAGGCAACTAAGTTGTCATATTAAATAGTCCTCTTTTCAGGATAACTTCCGCTTCCACTTATCCTCACCCCTTTCTATTCCCCCTATATAACCAAAATTCAAATTTTTGTTTGCAAAAACAGCGTATTTATTTTTCTTTTTATTTATCAACGTTTATAGTGTAAAATGCTTACAATGTTGAAACTAAAAATGTTATTACACAGATTCTTTGCTATATTTGGGATAAACATATTTCCTATGAGCAAAATTAAAAAGTTAGGCAAGGATATTATAGGCAT
>DATHOD010000199.1:0-2622 GCA_035485295.1 Bacteroidia bacterium | reverse complement strand
AAAGTAGATCATAACAATACTGCATTTCTTGGAAATACATTCCCATTGCAAATCGTGTTAGATGCTGAAAAATTAGAAGGAAAAAATTCTACACTTACTGTTAGTGAGTTGAATGGCACTGCAGAAAATAAACTCTTTGTAAAGCCAATCACTTTTAGTTCATCTTCTTACCATGCCAGTATTCCGGTGCAGCTTAAGGCCTTATCTGCCGGTTTAAAACACTATGTTGTAAAGCTTACTCCTGTTGATGGTGAAGAAAATATTGTGAACAACAGGCAAGATGTATATGTAAGAATACTGGATCAAAAGCAACACATACTTATTCTTGCTGAACCACACCCCGATGTCGCCGCTATAACCGAAACTATTAATGCAACCGATGGCTTCGAAGCCGAAACTTCTACCCCAGATAAATTTAAGGGCGAATTGAATAAATACTGTTTAGTAATTCTAAATCAATTGCCATCAGCATCAAACAACGTATCGAACATTATTCAATCAATAAACAAATTGAGCATTCCCGTAATGTATATTCTGGGTAGCGAATCGAACGTTAATTCGTTCAACCAACTCAATACCGGAGTAAAGGTGAGAAGCATGGGCAACACTAACGCAACTGAAGCAGAGGCATTCCTAGCTCCGGGCTTTACACCATTTGTAATCAGCGATGATTTCAAGAATTATGTCAGTCAATTGCCAGCATTATCTACACCATTTGGAAGTTATCAGTTAAGCCCTTCAGCCAATGTGTTATTATTTCAGAAGATACAAAGTACCCATACCAATTACCCGCTTATTGCTTTTAATTCATCGGGTACGCAAAAAGTATGTGTGATATCTGGCGAAGGAATATTCCGCTGGAGAATGCAAGATTATTCTGATCACAAAAATCACCAAATTTTTGATGAATTAATTACAAAAGCTGTACAGTATCTTGCTGTGAAAGAAGATAAAAACTTCTTCCGCTTACATACGCCTAATAGCTTTAAAGATGATGAGCCTATTGAAATGGATGCCGAGCTTTATAACCCAAGTTACCAACTAATAAATGCCCCGGAGCTAACTATTACCATTACCAATTCCGAGAACAAAAATTTCTCTTTCACTTTCAATCGCACTTCAAATGCATATCATTTAAATGCAGGACAATTACAGGCAGGTACTTATCATTACAATGCACAGGTAAAATCTGGTGACCAGCTTTACACTCAGAAGGGAGAATTCACAGTTATTCCTGTTCAGTTAGAGGCAACCCATACTATTGCTGACCATCACTTACTTTACCAATTAGCAACAGAACATTCCGGTAAAATGCTTTTCCCAAATCAATTAGACCAACTCCCGAAATTGCTTGAAAACAGAGATGATATTAAGCCTGTTATTTATACCCATACTACCTACTCTCCGCTAATAGATTTGAAATGGGTTTTCTTTGTTTTGCTTATCTTAGCAACAGCAGAATGGCTAATCCGTAAATGGAATGGCACTTATTAATTAATAATTACGAATTAAAAATTAGGAATTAATATCTTAGGCTGCTGACTTACGACTTTCGACTGATGACTAAATTATTATCCATATTCCCTGACCATATTCAAGAAGCAAAACTTGCTGAAGCAGCTGCAGTATTAGAAAGAGGCGGGATAGTTATTTATCCTACCGATACTATTTATGCAATGGGCTGCAGCATAATGCAACCCAAGGCATTGGAGCGTATGGCCAAGATAAAAGATGTGCGATTGGACAAAGCAGTATTCTCCCTCATTGTACATGACTTTAGCCATATAACTGATTACACTAGGCCAATGAGCACTGCTGTATACAAGCTTATGAAACATTGCCTGCCTGGACCATTTACTTTTATATTGGAAGCAAATAGCAGCATACCTAAGTTAATGAATAGCCGAAGAAAGACTTTAGGAATACGTATTCCTAATAATCCTGTAACACTGGGGCTGGTTGAAAAATTAGGCTGCCCAATAGTTTCCACTTCTCTGCATGACGATGACCAAATTATAAAATTCCCTACCGACCCGGATGAGATATTTGCCCATTACCAGGACAAAGTAGACGTTGTAATTAATGGTGGTTATGGCAATACAGAAGAGTCAACAGTAGTGGATTGCACTGAGGAAGAGCCTGTTATAATCAGGCAAGGGAAAGGCGTAATACAATAGGGTAATTCTCTGTATACGCACCTAGTGATTTATTCAAAAAAATCTTTATATTTACTTCTATGTTTTCATCTTAGAAAACTTAAAAGCCACTTTATGAATAAGTTATACATTAAATTAACTGCAGTACTAATCTGCATGGCAGGCCTTGCACAGGCACAAGTAGTAACCACGGTAGCCGGCTCTACAGCACCGGGTTCTGCCAACGGAACAGCCCCAGGGGCAAGTTTTTATCGGCCATGGGCAGTTGCTGCTTATGGTGGTAATTTATTTGTAGCTGATGCATACAATAATGATGTACGGAAAATTGATATGACCACACTAATAGTTACCACTCTGGCAGGATCCACTGCTGGTGGCTCTGCTGACGGAATTGGAGCAGCGGCACATTTTTGGGGCCCTTCGGGGATTGTAGCAGATGGGAAAGGCAACTTATATGTAACCGATA
>DATHOD010000198.1:0-14546 GCA_035485295.1 Bacteroidia bacterium | reverse complement strand
GAGCTTGTATGAAGCAGTATTAGCACGTTTTAATACAGCTGCCAAGCTTTACAATTTGCCTGAAGATATTATTGCTACCCTAATCGTTCCGCAAAAACAAACTAAGGTTTCCTTACCTGTTATGATGGATAGCGGAAAGGTACAAGTGTTTGAAGGATATAGAATTGTGCACTCTACCTATTTAGGCCCATCAAAGGGTGGCATACGTTATGCACCCGATGTTAATGATGACGAAGTAAAGGCTCTTGCAGCCTGGATGACATATAAATGCGCTGTAGCCGGACTGCCTTATGGCGGCGCCAAGGGCGGTATTACCTGCGACCCACGCAAGATGTCAGTAGGTGAATTAGAACGCATGACACGTGCTTATACAATGGCTATGGCTGATGTTTTTGGCCCGAATAAAGATATTCCTGCACCTGATATGGGTACGGGCAAACGCGAAATGGCTTGGATAGTTGATGAGTATTCCAAGATCAAGAGAGAATACCAACCGGGTGTTGTAACGGGTAAGCCAATTACCCTTGGCGGTTCAAGGGGCCGTGAGGCTGCTACCGGAAGAGGTGTAATGATACATACTATCGAGGCAATGAAAAAGATTGGCATTGATCGTAAGAAGTCAACTGCTGCAGTACAAGGCTTTGGTAACGTAGGTATGAATGCTGCACAACTTCTCCATTCTCGTGGAATTAAGGTTGTAGCTATATCTGACTACACAGGTGCTTTCTACAATGAAAAAGGAATTGACATTGATAAAGCAATACAATATTCTCAAAAGAACAATTTCGTATTACAGGGCTTTACCGGTGGTGAAATTATAACCAACGAAGAATTGCTCACCCTTGATGTAGATGTATTGGTTCCAGCAGCTACACAAAACCAGATCAACGAACAGATTGCACATAAGATACAAGCCAAGTTAATTGTAGAAGGCGCTAATGGCCCTACCGAATACCAGGCTGATCATATTTTAAATGAGAAAGGCATTACCGTAGTACCGGATATCCTGGCTAACTCGGGTGGTGTTACCGTTTCTTATTTTGAGTGGGTACAAAACCAATATGGCCACTACTGGAAAGAAGATGAAGTAAATGCCAAGCATGACTTTGCTATGGAAACAGCTTTTGAACAGGTGTGGTACAATTCGAAGCAATACAAGACCAGCCTTCGTATTGGTGCATATATTACTGCATTTAAGAAGCTTGAAAAGGCTATTCGCTACCGCGGCAATTACTAAAGCTTTTATCCCCCTTTGGAGGGGGCAGGGGGAGGAATCTAATTATTGAATAATTAATTTTCCACTTCCAACCAACTCACCTTCAAGGGTAATAACCCTGTATAGGTATATGCCTGCAGGCTGATTGCTTAAATCAAGGGCCCACCCTTGCCCTCCCGAAGGGAGGGATTTAAATGCTCCTCCTTCAGAGGAGTTAGAGGAGGCCACTTTTTGCCCTATTTCATTGTATATTTCAACTAAGGACTGACCACTAACCCCTAACGACTGAATCGTAAATTTTCCATTAGATGGGTTTGGGGATAATTCAACCCCTTTCAAGTTATTAGTTAGCTGATTAACTCCTAAAGCTGCATCTTTAAAACTAAAAATAACGCCACCCCCATATACTCCACCTGCCCAAGTCATGCCATACAATACACCCCCTGAAAGTGTCAAAGAGCCATACGGACCATTGCCATTTTTGCCATTGAAATCAAATAAATCACTATAAGCGCTTCCATTTGTATCAATTGAGAAAATACATCCACATCCATTTATTCCACCCCCACTCGTCATTCCATATAAATTACTTCCGCAAAGGACCAGATCACCCCATGGATTTGAGCCAGTTATTAATTTAAAGTCATGAAGTTTCTTATATCCGCTCCCATTTGTATCAATTGAGAAGATAACACCAAGAGTATCTACCCCACCTGAATTCGTCATACCATATAATTCATTGCCCGATATTATTAGAGAACCTGTAGGAGTAGCTCCATTTACATTATTGAAATCTAATAAGTCTTTAAATCCATTCCCACTGGTATCAACAGTAAAAATATAGCCCACTATATTAGGCCCACCATAAGTAAGCATTCCAAACAACTTGCTCCCTGAAAGTGTTAATGATCCTTGTGGTATACCTGAAAAGGTAGAAACTATCTTAAAATTGTTACCATCTGTATCTATTGAGAAGATGATAGCAGTCTCAGTTGCGTTAGTTGATACCATACCGTACAATAGATTCCCTGAACGCGTTAATGAACCATATGGATTTTGACCATTTGAGCCATTGAAATCTACCATATATCTATATCCGCTTCCATTAGTATTAACAGAGAAGAGACTTCCATTAATATTCGAGGAACCAATAGTCATGCCATACAAAACATTTCCAACAAGTGTTAAATTTGCATAGGGGTAAATACTGTTTGCAGTATCAAAATCAAGTAAATCCATATATGAATTTCCATTTGAATCCATTGAGAATACAGTACCTACATCATGTGTTCCTCCGAATGTAGTCATTCCGTATAAAATGCCTCCTGAAATAGTCAATGAACCTTGCGGGTTGACACCGTTCGTTGTTGAAACTACGCTATCGCCATAAAAATTATGCAGTACAGTATATTGTGCATTTACGGCTCCAATTCCTAAGCAATATAGAACAAGAATTAAGTAGGATATCCTTTTCATTCTATAAATATAAGAATTTCAGCTTAAAAAGCCATATACTGTTGTGGGTTCACTGGGTTGCCCTTGTACCACAATTCAAAGTGTAAGTGTGGGCCTGTAGTTAACTCGCCCGAGTTACCTATTATGGCAATAACGTCTCCTGCTTTTACAAAATCACCTGCTTTTTTAAGCAATACAGAGTTATGTTCGTAAACAGATAATAGGTTGTGGCTGTGTTGTACTATTATGACGTTGCCCGTTGCTAATGTCCAGCTTGAAAGTATAATAGTGCCATCCAATGTGGCTTTTATGGCTTCATTTTCTTTAGCAACAATATCAACCCCGTAATGGCTACCCGAAGGATTAAATCCATTGGTAACAAGACCTTTTAAGGGAGTAAAGAAAAAGTAATCATTAATATTCTCTTCCGACTTATCAGCACTTGGCCCACCCATAGAGGTAACATTGTATGGGTTTTGCGATTCTACCTGTTTACGCAGCATTGAGTCGTCGTGAGATGGCGGAACAAAATGAGTAGTATGATGTGTGGTATCGCTATGCGCTTTATCGCTTACCGAATCGTGTGCAGTGGCTGCACCCGATAGGATGCGCTTAATATTCTCCATGTACTCAGCACGGTCTGCAAGGGCAAGGTTTAATGAGTCAGTCTTCATGCTTAGTTCAATTAAATTCTTGCGCACATTTATATCGGCATAACCGGGTATGTATTCTTTTAAAGGAGTAAAGGCAATTAGATAGGTAACTGTATTATAAGGAATACTACTAAGCCCCCAGTTATGGTAAAAAGGGCAATAGGAGAGATACGCAGGGAGAATCTTTCTTCAAAGGTATCTTCCTTTCGTATAATGAAAAAGTATCTTGTCCGCAGCCTTGCTAAAAGGCTCTTTTTGCGGGCGGGTTCAACCATAGCGCAAAGATAACAGAAACAAGGGGTGATAAAATAAAAAGCCCCCTGATTACTCAGAGGGCCTTCTTATAAATTATAAAATACAATTAGTCTAACTCTACTTGTTGCATGTTAAAGGTAAGATTAACAATAGCCTGGTAATCTTCTCCTGCTTCACGCATATCTTCATCATCTTCCTCGTAGTACCAGTTAATAATAACCTGGTTTCCGCCACGGTGAATAGTTTCTAACCTCTTAAGTACGTCAAGTATACATTTTGATGATGCAGTGTTGAAATACTCAAGCTGAATATCAACTTGCGTAGGTGAGGTTGGGTTTGCTGAGTATTGGTCAAGACTTTCAACCAATGGCTTGTAAAACTCAACAGAATTTTCCGGTATTGATCTTCCCTTTATTTCCAGTTTCCCTTGCTTGGAGTCGAACTTGATGGATGGGGTTTTAGGTGTGCTTTCAATCGTGATGCTGTCCATAGCGTATATTAGATTAAGAAATTTGTTATTGTTCGATTACTACGTTAAGTGTGAAAAAAGAATAGAGATCATTGATAGGCACGAATTCATAAAATAAAGGCTTTCCTGTTCTGCGTGCTATATCTATCATACCTAGTCCTCCTCCTCCTTTATCCGACATTTGTCCGTTATTCAATACCCTTTTATAATGTTCTTTAAGTTGTTCAGGAGGCAGTGCATTTATATCGTCCATCTTTTTCTTTAGTCCGCCTACCCTGTCGTTCTTAATATAGTTACCTGTAATAACGTTATAGTGGTCGTTTTCTTTGCCAATCATAAATATGGCTGTGCGAGATATTTCGCCTGCAGCTTCCAGAGAAGGATCATCCATGTGGTGATACAGGTTCTGCAAAAGCTCAACCAATACAATGTATACTTTCTTCCTCAACTTCGGTTCTTCCTGCATGTTGTCCATTTTGGACTCTATGATCTGCAGGATAGATGTCAGAAGTTCCGCCGTAATATCACCCTTAAATGAAAGGAGGATATTGTTGCGGTCCATTTTGTCATAAAAATCGTGGATATCCATAGCTACGGCTTATTCTTTTGTTATGTGGTTAAAGCGATTTTTTTCCTTGATTAATATTATTGCGATTATACGAATATTGTTTATGCTATGGTATAAAAACTATTTATTTTCAATAGGGGGCTAAATGTGAAGGAGCAAATATAATAAAATTGGATTGTAATAGAAAAATGATTGATAAATAGCATTATTGTGGTGAATATTGGGTTGTTTACATTTCTTATTTAGTGCTTTGGGTTGGAGGTGATAGTTACTCGCATCATGTTTATTTTTTTAGGGTAGCTCGTGATTATTATGCTACGATTTTTTTCCTTGATCCATAATAATTGTCAATTTGTTGCAGTTTTTGTCAATTTTTGCGACAATAAAATTGTTAACTATTTGAGTATCAACCGTAAGGCTGGTTGAGGTAACATGTATTGACATTTCTCTTTCATAATATATTGATTACCAATAATTCAGGAATTTGCTTGACCTCAAATCTGTTACCTTTTGTTACCTTTTTTCATTGCACCAAGTTGCACGTCATTGCATAAAATGGGAGGGTATATATTATTTTTTCTAATTTCATTTTTAAGCATAGTTTTCCCCATTTAGCATTCAAAATTTAACATTCTATAGTGCAGGGGAGTGCAATACAAAAGTACTATACTTCCTTCCTTTAAATTCAAGAAAGTAATCTATTTTTCAACCACCTCAAATTACTGAATAATAAGTTGCCAATTTCCAGTTAATTCTCCTTTTTATGATGAAAACTATATCCTAAGCTAAGACAAGCAGTATAAATATTATATCCATTTGTAAAACTGGGCGAGTAATAAACTGCTGGCTTTAATGTTATTCTTCTCACTCTAATATTTACACCACCACCTAACTCTAAAGGAAAACTTATATAAACATCATGCCCACTGGTATTATGAGTATCATAAATGGGAAAGGGACTAACAGCATAATTACTAATTTCTTCCTGATGTTCTTCTGTAACATTCACTGTATTAATTGAAAAATTTATACCAAACGAAAGAAAAAGAAACTTATAAGTAGGTTGAAATTTATAGCTTATAGATACTATTGATTGAGTATAGCTAGAGCGAATTGTATCGTTTGTTGTTATAGTGTATAAACTATATGGACTATACTCATGATAATAAGTATTATAAGAATAATTACCCGAACCACTCATATAATTAATATCTAATACATGATTTAAATTCAACCCCCAAAGCCTACCGGAATTATATTCAATCCCAATATTTAGCATTGGGCTTGTAATAGAAGTGTTATATATTATTTGAGCTGGTGTCATGCTTCCACCATTAACAATATAATGAGTTGGAGGAGTTTTAACACCTGTTTGGTTAAATACGTTATAAAAAAAACTACTTGAATAATATTGAATTGAGTTTATACCACCTGAAATAAAAATTTTTGCACTGAAGGTATCTTTATACTTACTAAGTGTATCCTCAGAATTCTGTGCTAAAATGTTTGCCCCAAACACTAATAGCTTTATTAATATAAAAATTATTTTTCTCAGAGATTAGGGTTATTAAATTAATATAACCAATAGAGTCAATTATAGCTTTACGTTTGCAAAAACACCATTGGTAACATTAATAGTGTATTTCCCGGAATCTATCTGTGGATAAGTTTGGTTCCCTAAAAAACTGAAAGTGCCTGAAATAGTATTAAGTTGTGTATTATAATTAGTTATGTTGAAAATACCGGAGTGATTAGTGTCAGTATTGTAGTTGAATTGCTCAGAAAAGCCCGTGCCAGCATTAGCACTATAATCCCCTCCCGTCCAACGGTAAAGAGAATATGTGCCTATATAATTGGAGGTGGGTCTTATTGCGAAAATCTGGATTTGATATTGAAGTGCACCAACACTATATGTTCCAATAAGTGTCATTCCCACCGAATTGAAAATAATAGAAGGGCTAAAATTTTCAGTGTTTCCTCCTACATTTGCCGACATTGTTGCAGTTGGAGTAGTTGATACAGGTGACGATGTTTGATCCTTTTTACAGGAAAAAAACAACACCATACCGCAAATTAGTAAAATCTTAACCTTTGTATACATCAGAGTCTATTCCATTTTATAAAGATATCTATACCAATATACTCAGAATTTTGTTTAATTACTGGATAATTATTTTTTTATGGAGTATAATATTGTTTGTCTCTATTATTGCCCCCCGCTCCCGCAAGTCTTAGCCTTGTGGGTATAAATAATTGCGGTTTGTAACCGCATTAAACTATAAGCCCGTTTCAATATTTACAATATTTCAAGTTTAAGTAATCCTTTCTCTTCATTAAAGTCTTTCGCGCTGCTATATAAATATTGCTCAGGTTGTTCCACAATGCCTTCCTCCACAGGGTTATAATGAATATAATCTACTTTTTGCGATATTACTTTTGAAGAATAGATTTCTATGGGTCTGTTATGTTGTTGCCAAAATTGATATTCCTTGTTATTGCTATTGTAGGCTCCTGCATTTTTAAATATAGCCAACATCCATTCTTTGCGGCTTTCCTGTATATTATCTTCAATGGCTTTAATTATCCTTTTCGATGTGAATTTCTTAAAATCTCTAATAATATCAGGCAGTATATAACCCTCTTTTGCCTTTACTATCATATGAACATGGTTGCTCATTATACACCAGGCATATAAGCCAAGCCCTTTGTTGTTCTGGCAATACTCCATACTTTCAACCAATAATTCTTTATATTCCCTTCTTGTAAATACGTCTATCCAACCAACAGTTGCAAAACTTATAAAATACAATCCATCGGGAGAGCGGAACTTATATGCCCTACTCATCTTTCTTTAATTTATTGTAGCAAAGTTAAAAACTTTGCTTACCTAATCCCACAAGTCATAGACTTGCGGGAGCGCTATACTTAGCAGGCACTTTGAGGCTGTTGCAAACAAATACACTTATATCATTCAAGCATTGTGAATGCCTATTACTAAGATATCGTCAACCTGCTCGCAATTACCTTGCCATGTATAGAAGGCATCAAGTAAGGTCTTTTCCTGGTCGGGCATTGGGGTACCATGTATAGCTACTAACTTATCTATAAATCGTTTAAGCATGAATTTTTTGCCCTTGTCTCCTCCAAACTGGTCGGCGTACCCGTCAGAGAACATATATACCGTTTCACCCTTTTGTAGCTTATGGCTATGGCTTGCAAAGCTCCGCTCTAATCCTATCTGCGATCCGCCAATCGGTTTTTTATCAGGCTCAATTTTCTTAACATCTCCATTCTTGTCAACAATTATAAGCGGTCGGTTGGCACCGGCATAATGCAATTCATTGGTGCTTTTATCTATGCAGCAGAAAGCCATATCCATACCATCGCTGGTATCTATATTGCTAATACCCTGTTTAAGTGCAGTCTGTACCATGCTATTAAGCTGGTTAAGCACGGTTGATGGATTGGTTACGCCCTTCTCAAGAACAATTTGATTTAACAGGTTATGGCCTATCATACTCATAAGTGCACCCGGTACGCCATGTCCTGTACAATCTGCTGCCACCAAAATTATCTTACCGGCTTTTTCCCCAAACCAATAAAAGTCTCCGCTAACAATATCCTTAGGCAAGTACAACACAAAAGATTCCGGAAGATGTTTTTTAATTTCCTCAACAGGTGGCAATATGGCTTGTTGTATACGTTTTGCATATTGTATACTGCTTGTAATATCCCGGTTCTTTTGTGCCAGTTCCGATGTGCGTTCTTCAACTTTTGTTTCAAGTATCTTTTTCTCTTTTTCGACTTGCCTTGTACGGAATTTAATAAATCCGAATACGGAAGCAATAATTAGAATTATGCAGGTAGCATAGAACCAATTCGTCCTCCAGAATGGCGGCACAATATGAATATAGATAGAGGAACCAATGTTATTCCAGACACCATCGTTATTTGATGCTTTTACATGAAATATATAATCGCCGGGAGGGAGTTGCGCATAGCTGGCAAAATGTCTGGTAGAAGGTGGCGACCAATCCTTGTCTGCCCCCTCAAGCATATACATGTATCTGTTCTTCGAAGGCATTTCATAATCTAATCCAACGAATGAAAAACCAAGTGTATTCTCCCTCCAGGAAAGAGTTAATGATTTCTTTTTTGTAATCAAAGAGTCAGCGTTGTATTCTTTGCCAAACAATTCAAACGATGTTATGGAAACATCTGGTATATGAGTATTGCCGGTAACCTTTTCGGGATAAAAGCTTACTGTACCATTAATACTTCCAAAATACATTCTACCATCGGCAGTTATCAGGCTAGCGCCCTGGTTAAATTCACTGACCCACAAACCATCGCTTTCATCATAATTCTTAAAAGCACTTCCACCTTCATTTGTAGTATTAGGGTTGAATTTTGAAATGCCCTTATTGGTACTCATCCAAAGGTTTCCGTCCTTATCAGGTAATATGCTGTATACATAGTCGTTTGGTAATCCATCCTTTTCAAAATAGTGTTTGAATTTTTGAGAGGAAGGAATGTATTCGTTTAAGCCTATTCCTGTTCCAATCCACATATTGCCCTTAGGGTCTTCATACACACAATTCACCGAGTTGCTGGAAAGTGTATTCGTTCCCGAAGTCTTTTTAATGAATGTTATTTTCCCGTCTGATAGTTTATCGCAATCTATACCACTGCCATCTGTTCCAATCCACATAGTATGTTCGTGATCTTCATACAGGCAATAGATACGGTTATCGTTCAAGCCATTGTTTGTGTTTAGCGATTGAATACTTTTCGTATTCTCATCGTAAATAAAAATACCCTTACCATACGTACCTATCCATATTTTACCGGTGTGATCTTCTGTAATAGCTGTTACTGTTGTCTGATCAAGTAAGGGGTTAAGAGAGTCAAGGCTGGTTTTCTTTTCTGTTAGCAAATTATAAGATGACACCCCTGAACCCCACGAACCTATCCATAGATTATCTTTTTTATCAATACATAATGAGAGTATAGATTTATTGCCAATTACCTTAGCCAAGGTCTCATTTTGAGTATATGTTTTTGTGCTTTCATCAAAACTCAATAAGCCTCCGCCATTGGTTCCAAGCCACAATTTACCCGAGGCATCGTGTGCAATGGCCATTATCACATTTGCATCCTGGTTTGCTGTATCACGGTCAATAATAAAATTTCTTCTTTGTGGTATGTAATAGTCTACGCCACCATTCGTACCTACCCACATAATACCATCGGGACTGAAGAAAATAGTATTGCAGAATTTATTTTTTGTGCTTGCGCTTGTTCCCTGTTTTTGATGTTCATATTGAACAAAGCGTCCTTCTTCTTCTATAAACTTATAAATGCCATTGCCATTTCCTTCTGCAACCCATATCTTACCATTCTTGCTCAATGTTATGCACTTTATCATTCGCGGAGAAGCAAGGTGGGCTGTGTCTTCTGGCTTATAATACGTGGTAAAGTTCTTGCTTTGTATTTTAAATGACTCTACTCCGCTTCCCTGTGTTCCAATTATCAATTCATTCTTTTCCTTTAACAAGCACATGGTATTTATCTTGTTCAAGTAACTGAATGCAAATCGGTGATCTACTTTCTGAAAGAAGTTTTCATATTTTTTTGTTTTCTTATCAAAACAATAAAGCCCGCCGCCCCAGCTGCCAACCCATAATTTCCCCGTAGCATCTTCAGTTATAGATGAAATGTAAATAGAAGTACTGGCTGAAGTATCGGCTGTAGTTAGTGAGTATGTGGTAAATTTCCTCGTTTGGTAGTTATACTCACTCAGGTTATTTGCACCGGTTCCAATCCATAATCCACCTTCATTATCCTGGTATACTACATGCACATTATTGGCGTAGTCGAGTGAGGAGTTAATAGTGGCATAGTTTGTAAACTTGCCCGTATAAATATTCAATGCGCTCAATCCCGCATCAGTACCTATCCAAAGCAAGCCATGAGAATCTTCCAGAATGCAATTGATAGTATTGGAAATGAGCGAATTGGAATCGATAGGATTGTTCTTTAATACTGTAACAGAATATCCATCGAAACGGTTAAGCCCGTCTTGAGTGCCAAACCACATAAAGCCCTGTGTATCCTGGTATATGCATGTTACCACACTTTGCGAAAGTCCCTGTGCTGAATTTATGTGCTCATAACGCCAATCGGTTTGTGCAAATGCTTCAGCAGATGCACCCAATAAAAATACGATACATAAAAGGCGGATGTAATTTTTTATTCCCAACACGACTAATAAATTGGAGTAAAAATACATAAAACAAATGTTATCCTGCTGCTCTGTAACCCTTTAAAAATTAAGGCTATCTAAATAATACATACTTTTGTATAAATAGCACAGCGATGTTGTCATTGCATTTATTTCGCGAGAGTATAGCCTTTGCATTTAGCGCTCTTATTCAGAATAAGCTAAGGAGTATATTATCACTTTTAGGTATTACCATTGGTATATTCTCCATCGTGGCTGTTTTCACGTTTATCGACTCGCTGCAGATAAGCCTTATGAAGGATGTGAATAACCTTGGCAGTAATGTTATTTATATTGAAAAGTGGCCATGGACATTTGGTAAAGATTATCCTTGGTGGAAGTATTGGATTAGGCCACAACCAACCACAAATGAAATGGATTTTGTTCAGAAAAGATGCAAAAATGCTGAAGCAGTTGCATATACATTCGGACGGAATGCAACAGTTGAGTATTACAATAGCTCGGTAGATAATGTTAGTATAAATGGCATTTCTAACGACTATAATCGTACTGTAAGTTGGGTTCAAATTGAGCGGGGCAGGTATTTTACTCCGAATGAATTTGCCGGTGGAACTAACGTTGCCATAATAGGAGCCGATGTTGCTACTGGCCTTTTTGGAGATGATGACCCACTCGGCAAGGAGGTAAAGATAAAAGGGAGAAAGGCATTGGTAGTGGCTGTAATGAAGAAACAAGGGGAAAGCAAGATTAGTGACATTAATATGGACGTGTCGGTGCTTTTGCCTGCCAATTATGCGCGTACTATTTTAGATATGCGCAATATGTGGATGCCTAAAGTGATACTAGTAAAAGCCAAAAGTGGGGTAAGCAATGAACAATTAATAAGTGAATTACGAGGAATAATGCGAGGCATACGTGTACTGAAACCTACTGAGGAAGATAATTTTGCACTAAATGAATCGAGCATGGTATCTAAAAACTTCAATAGCCTTTTTGATATTGTAGCTATTATAGGTTGGGTAATAGGTGGCTTTGCCATATTGGTAGGTGGCATTGGTATAGCCAATATTATGTTTGTTTCGGTTAAAGAAAGAACTGCTTTGATTGGTATACAGAAATCGTTAGGGGCGAAGAACTACTTTATTTTAATGCAATTTATTATTGAGGCCATTATACTTTCTATGATAGGTGGAATAGTGGGCTTATTTATCATATTTATAATATCGGCACTTGTAGGCGACTCCCTTGGTATGGACCTTTCACTTACTGTTTCAAACATTATACTAGGGTTGACTATTTCAGCTCTAATCGGTCTTATATCTGGCTTTATACCTGCATATACAGCTTCACAGCTTGACCCTGTGGAGGCAATACGATCAACATACTAAATAACAATGGTAGGATTTAGTGTAAAACGCCCTAAAGTAGTAAGCATCCTTTGTATCATTGGATGGATAATGGTTGTGTTCAGTTTCCTGAATGCTTTCTCACCGGCAGTAAAGAAATTAGGGCAATTCTACCCCGCTATTTATAGCCTGGTAATGTGCCTGCAGTTTATTGCTTTTGTGGGTATATGGTATATGAAAAGGTGGGGTCTGGAACTTTTCATACTTTCATTTTTTGGCAAAGCAGTTTTGCTGCTATTTATGAATGACTTTAGCTATGGAGACCTAACCTTTCTCCTTTCAGCAATCTTTATAATAATACTTGTATTCTTCTATAAAAAAATGGATATGAATTTATAAATTCATATCCATTAACGATGTTTTAAAAATTAGAGGGCGGTAAGCCCTTTTTTTATTGTTTTACAAACTTAAGGTAGAATGTCTTTTGCGCATTGCTCACTTGCATAATGTACATTCCGGCGCCTAAATTGGCAGTATAAACAGTATAATCATTAACTCCGTTTACAATCTCGTTTATATTATACGAGGCAATAAGATTACCTGAGATATCAGTTATCCTCACGCTTATCGGATCAGGGCTCTTGGTGCCATAACGCAATGTCATATTGCCGCTTGTTGGGTTCGGGAATATATGTACTGAATAATCAGTAGGAATATTCACCATAACATCTTGCGAATAGGCAAAGGAACCATCATAATCGGTTTGTTTTAACCTATAGTATGATATACCTGCCCATGGGTTTTCGTCAACGGCATTATAGTATAGCATTTGATCACTGTTTCCTGCGCCAGGCACTGTAGTAACTGTTTCCCAGTTTATGCCATCAATTGTTTTTTCAACGGTAAAGAATTTATTATTCTTCTCTGATGCTGTAGACCAATAAATAACAACCTGGTTTGACGATTGCTGGTATTCTACCTGGAAGGATGCTAATGATATAGGTAATGGCAATGTGCAAAGGCCTGTAGTTGGGTTACATTCGCCCTGAGAAGCGTATGGATAAAAAGTATACGAACCTCCAAAAGAATTTATAACGTACCCATAAGCTGTTTGTGAAGACATACATAATACATAGGTAGCATTACAACCAAGTCCACTAAGTGTAAAGCTTGAAATATTACCACAGGCTAATAAACTTGACATGGTAGAATTATAAAGTGACCAGTCTGACCAATAAACGGTATTACCGGCTGTAGCCGTACAGCCGCCTCCATAGTTTATACCAACTGCATCAAAATCATTTTCTATTCCACCTGTAGATTGTATATCGGTACCTGTTGTAGAAAAATCATAGCAAAATGAAACTGCATAACCCGGAGGTACAACTGCACCTGACATACCTGCGGTTAAGCTACTCCATGTTATTGCTGTATTTGGAACTAAAGAACTTGCATCAGGGTAATACCCTGCAGGGTATGTAGCTGAACTGCTGCTTACATTTAATCCGCTACCATTAGAAACAATAGCGTTAAAACAAGGATACGCACATGAGTTACTTGCCACAGTTCCGCTAGGGCAGGTAGTACAAACGGTTATATTACCATTAGAAGAGCAATTATTACCGGTCATGTGTATGTACTTAGTTATCAAAGGACATTCATTATCCGGGCAGTTTGGATAACCTGCAGTAGTGTAACATGTTCCGCCGGCACTTACCTGTCCTGAACCGGTTAGTGAAAGTGGATTAGTAAGGGTATAGCCGGTAGGCAAACAACTTGTTACGCTTATTGCAAATGCATCGGCAAATGAATTAGTTGAATAACCAACCTGAATATAATATGTGCCATTAGGCAAATTATTTAAAGCAACAGAATACTTAGTGAAGGCTTGTTGAAGGACATTATTTTCCGTAGTCCCACAACCATTAAAATGGTATGATTCATAACCTATATCTTCATTGTCCATACATTGTAAAGGCTGGCATGCACAAGCTGAGCATGTTGTAGAAGGTAACTGTGTTGTATACCATACTTCCATGCCATGGAAATATTCATTTACACCACCATTTTGCTTATCGGTTACTTCTGCAAGGTTAACAAAGAAAGGGCCGCTTCCTGTAGCGCCGGTTACGGTGAAGCTGTACCAAACTGTTCCGGCTACAGCTGCAGGTAAGTGGCCATATGCCTGGCAATCCACGTCTTCATTGGTTTCCAGGGTAGAACCATTACATGTTCCTGCAACAGTTGTAGGCAGTAAACATGAACCACCATTATTTAGTGTTAATGGTGTTGCGCATGCAAAATTATCGTTACCGCTAACAGCCGTAAGCGTAGCCGTAA
>DATHOD010000197.1:0-8246 GCA_035485295.1 Bacteroidia bacterium | reverse complement strand
ACCCACATCAAATTTCATGCTTTTTATATCAAAGTGGTCTTGTATCCAACCTGCCATATATATTGGCTGGTAAGGAGCAACCGGATATTCTAAATTACCATTTGCGTCCTTCTTATTAAAGAAATCATCAATGGATGGTGTACCGCTTTGTGGCTGACCATCATATGTATATCCATAATAGCTTACAAGACTACCGCCGTTATTAAGCAGGTCGCTTGCACTGAACATACTTAAAGAGTACATACTCGGGCTATAAGAATCCGGATCGAGGTATTGCGTGCCGTTTACCGGTAAGCCTAACTTCTGGCGTAAACTTGCATCGAACTGGCTTTGCTGAGCCGCATTATACGCACGGTTATAATTATATGTATTGAAGGTTCCGGTAGATACAAGTATAGGGTTAGACAAATCTAACTGGGATATTTGCAAATTTGTATTTTGACGCATCAATGTCCATAGAGATGAAGCATTCACACTAAAGTAACGCAGGGTATTCTGCTCATACTCAAAACCAACTTGTATTGCATTATTTGATATATCTGCAGAAAAATCGGCCTGGAAATGGAAGTGGCTGCTATTTTGCTGAGTATAATAAGGATAAGCTGTACCGGTATTAAGCCATAAAGAATATACGTTAGCAGGCTGGCTTCCGTTCAATAATCCGAAATTTTGCTGGATTGTATTTGTATTCGTTATTGAATTTTGTCCCAATTGCTTATATACATCAGAAGTATAATTGGCTTCAAGAGGGTTAATTGTCTTAGAAGGAGTAAAGGTCAGCAATGAATCTGCAAACCCGCTCTGGTAATATGCGTACCCTTTTGGGCCATTACCAGGTGCGTATGTAGGAACCTGGTATTGGTTAAACTGGCCAATATATCCATAATCAAACAGGTTGTCTTTAAACTGCTCACTTTCTGTAACTTCATATGTATTACTATAATCTACCTGTAAGGTGTAGAATGCATTCTTAATAAGTGCATTCTTTTCCTGGGTATTAGAGAAGCGTTGAGTGAACTTAGCAAATCCCCTCCATGAAGTTGTAATATCCAATGGATTCTGTTCCGGATCAAACAGGGCATACACATTCTCGTAAATATTTTGAGAATTGTATTGGAATGCACCACCCAAAACAATTGCGACATTATTATTTACATGTATTCCAATTTTACCATTCATTGCTATTGACTGTGATGCAATATTCTGGCGGGATGCGGTTTCTGTAATATCATTTGCAGTAACATAGGCAGCAGCAGGGGTAAAACCACCACCTTGAGCCGGAAGCAATGGATTAGCCTGTATCCTTGCAAGTACATCACTATTTACATTATATCCTCCAACGAATGTTGGGCTTCCGTCTTTCTTATATGTATACTCACCACCTATAATTCCATCAACTATAGGGGTCTTTGTATGCATTGCTCCTGTATCCCTCTTTGAATATAATGGACCACCTACAGTAAATACAAAGTCGTTATATCCAAATTTATCAAGCAGTTCTGAAGTTATACCTTGTACGTTGGCAAAGAATTTAGGAGAAGCACCCAGGGTATTTATTTCTACAATACCACCTGTTGCATCACCATAATTTGCAGGTGTACCACCTGTAATGGTAGTAATCTGGTCTACCATACCTTGTGGTATTCCACCCAAAGCCTGGTCAGCAGTTAATTTTACACCATCTACAATATATTGGGTAGCATCGGAACGCGCACCTCTCATATTCAATGCACCACCCACGTCAGATTGATATACACCAGCTGTTGTTGCTGCAACTGAGTTCACATCCTTTACCGACATATTCTGGTAGTCCTGCCTGTCAACAGTACCACCGGTTTTGGTTTGAGGGTCAACTAAAGGCACCTTATAGGCAACTTTAGTAACAACATTCATAGTTTGGGAAGATGATGCCAGTGGCATATCCAGGTAACTTACCTTATCAGGAGATACCCTAACACCGGTGATCTCATAATCCTGGTAACCGGCATATACAGCCTTTACATCGTATTCACCCGGATCAAGGGGCTTAATTTCGGCATAGCCATCTATGTCGGTTTGGCCACCACCCATTTGGGCTCCGCCTTTTTCGACTACAACACTTGCAAATGGCAAAGGTTGTTTAGTGTCTTTATCTATTAGATGTACTTTCACGGTACCAGATTGAGCGAATGCTAACCCTGACCAGAATAATGCCGTAACAGCAAGGCGTATTTTTCTTAACATACTCTATGAGATGGATTGTTAATTTTTGTTAAAAGCAACGGACAAATTTAGAAAAAGAATTCTCGTAGGAGCGAAAAATGTTTACTTTTTTTATTTTATTCATTGCGTTAACTTTAATACTCAATACTGACAGTACTTTCAGGGTTAGTGCCATTTAGCAATTGCTAAACTTATTCAGATTAGTATATTGTGGAAACCCTTTCCTCATAAAAGCAAAGCTTTTTTTGCCATAAAACTCATGCTGCCTGCTTTTCTTCTGCAACATGTGATGATTGTGTGTATTCATGGTGTTTTAATTTGATAGTACAAATAGACACCATTATATATGATAAAAAAAGGGCTGTTTATTATTTAACGTAAGGCGCTTAGTGAATGGTGTATTTAAAGAGGTGAACGGTGAATGCAGCGCAACCCACTTAATTCATCACTTTTTAGTAGGTTTCTTTCTGAACCAGCGCTTAAGGAAGAACTCCTTTTTATGTTCATTGTTGCGTTTGGCTGCCTTTGCATCTGCCTTCATACGCTTTCTCACTTCCGGGGTTTGGTGCTTCATATGCTCCTTTAATGCCGCCTTTGTAGCCTTTTCAGATGCTTTTGCCTTTGCCTTTTGCTCTTTGGCAAGTTTTTTTTGTGCTTTTGTTTGCGGATCCCTCATATTAGGATCCTGCGATTGACGATTCTTTACATCATCGCTATTAGCATCCTGGGCATGCAATGCAGTGGCAAACAGCATGAAAAACAACAATCCTGTTATTTTAACAATTGTATTTGCCTGAAAATATTGTGTTTTTGCGCCCTTCATATACTAAAACCACAAAATTACGTTAATTTTGTAAGTACATTATATATTATGCGTTTACTTGTAAAGCCACTTCTTTTTTCAATTCTAGCCTTTACTTTCCTTTTACCCGAAGGATGCAAAAAAAGCACTGTTTGCAATGGCATACCCAATATTGCTGTAAACATATCTATTGACGCTTCTTTACCTACTTACAGCGCAATAGCAACAGTTGGTGGCTATGAGGTTGTTGGCGGAGGAAATGGCGAAGTCGTTCTTTATAGAAGCACACCGTCATCATTTAATGCTTTTGATTGCCTTTGTCCTTATGAGGGTACAAATAATTACAAAGCCCAGGTACAGCCGCAACCGGGAGGAATTTATGCTAAGTGCCCTGTATGCGGGTCTATGTATCTGCTATCTGATGGCTCTGTAAGCAAGGGCCCTGCAACATGCCCATTAAAAAAATATACTTCTACGTTTGATGGAACATACTTGTATGTTACCAATTAAAATATCATAAAAAAAGGCCGACCCTTGCAGATCAGCCTTTACATATACTTTACAGTATTCGTTTAGTACCTGTAGTATTCAGGTTTGTAAGGGCCCTCTACTTTCACACCAATGTATTTAGCTTGTTCCGGTGTAAGGGTATCAATTTCAACACCTAATTTCTTAAGGTGCAAGCGTGCAACTTTTTCATCAAGTATCTTAGGCAAGGTATACACCTTGTTTTCGTATTTGCTGTGGTTGCTCCATAATTCAATCTGTGCCAAAACCTGGTTTGTAAACGAGGTAGACATAACATAGGATGGATGCCCCATTGCGCAACCAAGGTTTACCAATCTGCCTTCAGCAAGAATAATAAAGTCTTTGCCATCGATAGAATATTTATCAACCTGAGGTTTGATTGTATCCTTAGTACGTCCGTAATGTTTATTCAACCATGCCATGTCAATCTCAGTATCGAAGTGGCCAATGTTACACACAATCGCATTGTTCTTTAGCGCACGGAAATGCTTTTCAACAATAATATTATCGTTACCGGTAGTGGTTACAACTATATCAGCCAACCCAATTACATCATCCATTTTTCTTACTTCATAGCCTTCCATAGCAGCCTGTAATGCACAGATAGGATCTATTTCTGTAACAATAACACGCATGTGTGAATTCTTTAGCGCTTGCGCAGAACCTTTACCCACGTCTCCAAAGCCAGCTACTACAGCCACTTTACCTGCAAGCATAAGGTCAGTTGCACGGCGAATAGCATCCACTAGTGATTCGCGACAGCCGTATTTATTATCGAACTTAGATTTAGTAACTGAATCGTTCACATTAAAACATGGCACAGGCAAGGTACCTTTATGCATACGTTCGTATAAACGGTGAACACCGGTTGTGGTTTCTTCACTTATACCTTTTATACCTGCAATAAGTTCAGGATTTTTATCTAGTACTATATTAGTAAGGTCACCACCATCATCCAATATCATATTTAATGGCTTGCGGTCCGGGCCAAAGAACATAGTTTGTTCAATACACCATTCGTATTCTTGCTCGTTCATACCTTTCCAGGCATATACAGGAATACCGGCGGCGGCAATAGCAGCAGCAGCATGGTCTTGTGTTGAGAATATATTGCACGATGACCATTGCACATCAGCGCCAAGTTCAACTAATGTTTCAATCAGTACAGCAGTTTGAATGGTCATATGAAGGCAACCTGCAATTCTTGCGCCCTTCAAAGGCTTATGCTTTCCGTACTCTTCACGTAGCGCCATAAGTCCCGGCATTTCTATTTCAGCCAGTTTTATTTCTTTTCTGCCCCATTCGGCAAGTGAAATATCTTTTACTTTGTACGTCAATGTTTTTTCTTTTGTATGTGCCATGTTGATTAGTTTTTAAAACGGGATGCCAAAGTTAAGAAATTAGATTCTAATAGAGGGAATTATGCCTGCAATAATTAAAATAGACAGTCCCGATGGGCAACTGACGGGGGTTTGGGAGATAACTGAACCTGAAAATGAGCTATTAAAAAAGGTGGCTCTTACTGAAGCAGAAAAGGCTACACTGGCTACATTTAAGGCCACGGCACGAAGATTGCAATGGCTGGCAGTAAGGGCTCTTTTGCAAGAATTCCGTACGAATAATCCGGTTATAGAATACAAAGAGAATGGGAAACCATTTTTTGCAGACCATTCTGAAGAAATATCGATAAGCCATAGTGGCAAGCTGGCTGCCATAGCCTTGCACGCCAGTAAAACACCCGGGGTTGATGCAGAAGAACTGCATCCCAGGATTCACAAGATTGCTAGCCGATTTATTAATTCTGAAGAACAAGCATATATGGAAGATAACACTTTACTGGAACAACTTTGCACCATATGGGCTGCTAAAGAAGTATTGTATAAAATCCACCCGAAGGGGCTATTATCTTTTAGGGAAAATTTTTTAATCTCACGTTTCAACATGGCTGATACTGGGACTATAAAGGGTACAATAAGAAAAGGTAACATAGCTACTGAGCACAATATGGCATATAAAAAAGTAGGAAATTATATTTTGGTTTATACCAATTATGCTACTGAATAATAAGCTTCCCGCTTCCAACCAGTTCACCTTGCTCATTGGTAACGCGATACAGATAAATACCGTTAGGTTGGTTTGAAATATCAATGGCCCACCCATGCCCTCCCGAAGGGAGGGGTTTAAATTCTCCTCTTTCGGAGGAGTTAGAGGAGGCCACTTTCTGCCCTAACTCATTATAAATTTCAACTGATAACTGACGACTGTTGACTGACGACTCAACGGTGAATACACCGTTTGATGGATTCGGATAAACTTTCAACTTTTCACTTTCAACTTTTAACTCCTGTACCCCCAACGGCCCACTCCACTGTGCCACATAATTAACGGTAACGCTACCACTTTTTGTGAAATCTCCGCCAGCATATAATACAGAATCATACTCGCATATAGCCAAAACCCCATTACTAACCCCACTTAGCCCCAACCCAATTGCAGACCATTTTGTTCCATCCCATTTTGCTATATTATTAACCGGTTTTCCCCCAGCAGTGGTAAAAACACCTCCAGCCAATACAAATCCATTGTATGAATATAAAACCCTTACTCCATTATTTAAACCAGAACTAACCGAATCCCATTTTGTACCATCCCATTTTGCTATATTATTTGCCAGTATACCTCCGGCAGTAGTAAATTGCCCCGCTACATAAAGTTCTCCATTATACACTGTTAATGCCCATACTACACCATTTAATCCACTACTTAATGAATCCCATCTAGTTCCATCCCAACTTGCAATATAATTGGTGGGAATACCCCCTGCCTGAATAAAATAACCTGCAACATATAGTTTCGCATTATATACAATCATACACCATACATCGTTTTGTGTACCTGCCCCAAGCGAATCCCACTTGCTTCCATTCCATCGGCCGATACGATTAACATTTGTCTCACCAATTTTATTAAATCCACCACCGGCATATAATTCCCCATTATAGTAACATACAGATATTACTCCTGTTTGATAGTTTGCCAATCCACCACCTACAGAATCCCAATTGGTTCCATTCCATTGTGCGATTCCCCATGCTCTTACTCCCCCAGCACGGGTAAATTCTCCTCCTGCATAAAGCATTGAGTCATAAATGGCAACGGCATATAAACCAGTGTCCAAAAGACCATTGCCTACTGAATCCCATTTAATGCCGTTCCATTGAGCAATATTATTTGCGTTTACTCCACCAGCTTGGGTAAATACCCCTCCAGCGTATAAATTACCCTTAAAAGTCGTGAAGCAGTCTATTCCATTTCCTGCAGTAATATTCATTCCTCCACCCACAGGTTGCCAAGATTGGGCATTAGAAGGTGGAAAATTCAACAAAAAAAGTGAAAAGACTATTAATACCTTTCTCATATAACAAATATAGGCATTTGCCTTAAGAAATACTTATCCGCTTAGTGCAAAACCAATACTTTATCAGCCTTAATTAGATTCCCATGCATGTCAGTTATCCTATAGTAATAAATCCCTGAAGTTAAATTTGAAATAGATAATGTTGTTAAATCACTTACCAAATTCTGGTACATAATTTGCTGCCCCATAGAATTATATAAACATATATTCTCAACAACACCTACTGGCAATGCTACTTCCACATTCAGTAATGAATTTGCAGGGTTAGGATAAACTTTAGCAGACTTGCGGGAGCGCTAGCTTATTAAAAAATAAATGCACTTTATATTAATATTGATAAATATTATATTTAAATTTGGAGTGTCAGATCCCACCTAACCTCTACCTAAAGGGGAAGGGATAAGGAAGATTACTCGTTTTTTTGCAGAAGCTAATAAGCTATGAGTGATATATCGTATATAAAATCAGCATTGAATAGATTGAATACCAATAACATTAATCTGAAAATGCAACACAAAGTATCGTTCTGTGTCAAAATATGTTGCATTTTTCTGCCTTTTCCTTCTCCTCAAAGGAGAAGCCTGCCCGACATTGCCATTCAGGCGGGGACACAGCCTGCCTGTCCGGCAGACAGGGATGAGGTCGCTAGTGCGTGCAAAGTATACGACCTCACCCCAACCCCTCTCCTGCGAGGAGAGGGAAATAAAAAAATGTATAGTAAGACATGATACACCTATATTCCGACATGAAAATAGCCGCCCTTACCCTTCCTCTCCCATGCGGGAGAGGCGTTACTTTCCAGATATTGTCTTTTGTCTCCTCGCATTGGGGAGAAACAGAGGGGCAAACAAGGAATATTGCAATGCAGTTTTATGGAAACAAGCAAAGCGCTATAACCCAATTAATTAAAGATTTGAATTTCCTGAAAATTGCAAAAAGATGCAATAAAATGAAAGAATATGAACTAATTCCATTAAAAAATTGGCATTCCACTTAAATCTAATATTTTTACGAACTTTATAGCTTAAACATTCCGATGCGGACATCAGTATATAATTCAATTTGCGAGGGGAAACAAAAAGGCAGCAAGAAACTTGCTGTACTTATAGATCCTGACAAATTCAAGTCGGTTGATATAGTAAACCATGCAGAAAAAGCCGGAGCTGATTACTTATTTATTGGTGGCAGCTTACTTTCAAAAGGCGATCTTCATGCCTGTGTTTCTGCGGTAAAAAAGGCCACTTCATTACCCATAGTGCTCTTCCCGGGTAGTGTTGACCAGATAGACCCTACGGC
>DATHOD010000196.1:0-4175 GCA_035485295.1 Bacteroidia bacterium | reverse complement strand
ACAATGGACTTCAGTAAAATTTAAGGTCGATACATCGAAGATCAATACGTGGATAAATAGCGCGCAAAGTGAGGCTATTAATAGCTTCATGACAGGGGAGAAACTCTCAGAAGCATGGAAAATAATAATGGAAGGTGTGCTACTGCCTGTTTATTTGTTTATGATCCTTTATTATAAGCCTCTACTTCTTGAGTTTATACGCAGGCTTTTCCGTACAGAACACCATACTGCAGTTACTGAAGTATTGACAAACTCAAAGAGAATTATTCAGACTTATTTAGTGGGTCTCTTCTTTGAATTTGTAATAATTGCAGCGTTGAATTCAGCAGGACTTTTAATGCTCGGAATTGATTATGCTATCATTCTTGGAATTACCGGGGCCATTCTTAACGTTATTCCTTATATAGGAGGTATTATTGCTATTGCCTTGCCCATGATAATAGCTTTTGTTACAAAAGACTCATTTACCTATACAATTCTTGTTTTTGTTATATATATTTTCATCCAGTTTATCGACAATCATTACATCATTCCAAGAATTGTCGCCTCAAGAGTGAAAATAAATGCACTCATTTCTATTATTGTCGTTTTGATAGGTAATGCATTATGGGGTATCCCCGGAATGTTCCTTTCTATTCCACTAACTGCTATTATCAAAGTTATTTTTGACCATATAGAGCCTCTAAAACCCTGGGGGTACTTACTTGGCAATATTGTTCCTACTGCCTCAAAGCTTTCCTTTATAAAGCAAAGAAGAAAAGCATAAAGCTTATCCTCTAAGCAGCCTGTATAAGTATAAAGCAGCTGCGTGAACCTCCTCCAAATAACACTTCTACCTGTCCTTAATCATGAAAAATACGTGGCATCTATCCGTGAATGATGTAAGATATTGCTGAATTAGTGTAACACTTATAGCTTGGAAGACCTACACTTTTGTTTCGTGAAAATTAATTCACAACTTATATCTATATAAAAATGAAAAGGTCACTACTATTATTTATAACCGCGATAACTTTATTGATTTTCCCAAACTTCAATTTTGCTCAGGCTCCTACATTAGGGTCTACGGCCAATTTCGTTCTGTTTACCTCTGTCGGGGCAGTCACTAATACAGGTATTTCACAAGTTACAGGAGATGTGGGCTCGAATACGGCTGCTGCTACCGGTTTCGGTAATGTTAATGGTGTTATGGAAAGCATTAATGCAGCCACTGCCTTATGCGCCACAGATTTAACAACCGCATATAATCAGCTGAACGCTGACGTGCCAACAATGTTTCCCGCTCCCTTGCTAGGAAATGGGCAAGTTCTTACGCCTGGTATTTATTCAATTGCTTCTCCGGCAACGTTAAACTTAGGACTTACCTTAGATGCCCTTGGAAATCCAAATGCGGTATTTATCATTCAGATAAATGGAACATTCGCTACTAACGCTTTATCAAAGGTCTATTTAAAAAATAATGCTCTGGCATGTAATGTGTTCTGGAAAGTAGAAGGTGCGGTAAGTATGGCCGCAGGAACACTTATGAGAGGCACTATTATTGCAAATAACGCTGCAATAGATATGAGCACAGGTGATACGCTTGAAGGAAGAGCACTTTCTACATCAGGCCTTGTTTCAGTTAGCGGAGTTCTAGCTTATACTCCTATCGGTTGCGGAAGCCCAGTTCTTACAGGACCAGCCGCTCCATCACTTGCTTCAGCAGCATGTTATACAATATTTTCTTCTGACGGTCCCGTCACAAATACTGGGGTAACTCATGTTGTTGGTGATATTGGATCTAATCTTGGTTCAACTACAGGTTTCAATCCTTTGTTTGTAACAGGTACAATTCATGCTGTTCCCGATGCCTCTACAGCAGCATGTGCCACTGATATTGGCAATGCTTATACATATTTGAATACACTGCCTTATGATATTGAATTGTTATATCCTACACAGTTAGGGAATGGGCTGGTTCTTACCCCCCATACCTACATAATGAAGGCAGGAGCAACTTTAACAGATACTCTTTACCTGAATGCCGAAGGGGATGCTAGTGCAGAATTTGTCATTCAAATAGAAGGAGCTCTTACAGAAAGTGGCACAGGTGCCAGAATTAGATTGATCAACGGAGCATTGGCACAAAATGTTTATTGGCTTATTAACGGCGCAGTAACATTAAATAATTTTTCAGTTTTTACAGGTACTATTGTTAGTACAGGCGCAGTTAATTTTGGTACAGGAGATACACTTCAAGGAAGAGTATTTACAACTACTGGAGCTATAACTACCGCAGCTATAGTTGCAATAATGCCTCCTGGTTGCGGAAGCCCTGCACCCAATATTACTGCTGTATCAGGTAATCAGGTAATATGCTCTGGAGATTCTGTGAGTCTTTGGGTAAGTGCAACAGGAACCGGACTTACATATCAATGGAGAAGAGGAGCGGTAAACGTAATTAATGGAGGGAATATTTCGGGTGCAACTTCCGATACCCTTACATTCAATCCTGTAAATATATCAGATACCGCGTACAATTATAATGTAATTGTAAGTGGTTCATCAGGCCCTAACGATACCTCTAAAAATATATCACTTAAAGTAAATCCATTACCAGTGGCGAATGCCGGGCCCGATAAAAGCATTTGTACAGGTGACAGTACAATTATCGGAACATCTGCAATTGTTGGTGTTACATATAGCTGGTCACCTTCTACAGGGCTGAGTTCAAGTACAGCAGCTCAACCAGAGGCAAAGCCAATATTAAATACTACGTATATTTTAACTGTAACTAATACAATTACAGGATGTAAAAATGCAGATACTGTTAAAGTAACAGTGGGCCCTACTTTAGTAGTTAACGCTGGACCAGATAAAACCATTTGTAAAAATGATAGCGTTTCAATAGGTTCGCCTCCGGTAATTGGAGTTACCTACAACTGGTTACCAGTTGTTGGACTAAGCTCATCTACTTCATCACAACCTAATGCAAGCCCTGCAATTACCACTACATACACTCTACTCGCATCAAATGGTTCATGTACAGGCACCGATACAGTTAAAGTAACTGTAAACCCTCTGCCAATTGCAAATGCGGGATTAGATAAAACAATTTGTAAAGGAGATAGTACAAGTATAGGAACACCAGCCATTGTTGGTGTAACGTATAGCTGGCTACCCGTTTTAGGATTGAATTCGAGCTTAATAGCTCAACCGGAAGCAAAGCCATCCTTAACGACAACTTATACCCTGACTTCAACCAATACTTTGACAGGATGTAAAAATACTGATACCATTAAGGTAACAGTAGGACCTGTTCTTATTGTAAATGCAGGTCCTGATAAAACCATTTGTAAAAATGACAGCGTTTCAATTGGATCTGCTTCTGTTGTAGGAATTACTTATAGCTGGCTTCCTGTTATTGGGCTAAATTCATCTACTTCATCGCAACCAAATGCAAGCCCTGCAATTACCACTACATATACTCTTACTGCATCGAATGGCACTTGTAGCGGCACTGATACTGTTGTTGTAACAGTAGATCCACTGCCAATTGCAAATGCAGGATTAGATAAAACAATTTGTAAAGGAGATAGCACAAGTATAGGAACACCGTCTATTATTGGTGTAACTTATAGTTGGTTGCCAACTTTGGGACTGAATTCAAGCTTAATAGCTCAACCGGAAGCAAAGCCTTCGCTAACTACAACTTATACCCTGACTTCAACTAATACTTTAACAGGATGTAAAAATACTGATTCTGTTAAAGTAACAGTACTCCCTCAGCCCATAGCAAATGCAGGCCCTGATAAAGGTATCTGTGCAGGAGACAGTGTTACAATTGGTGCCCCATCTATTGCGGGAATAACATATAGCTGGCTACCGGTTGCAGGGCTAAACTCAGCAATTTCATCACAACCTAATGCAAGCCCTGCCTTAACTACAACATATACTCTTACGGTTACTAATGGCACATGCTCAAATACTGATACTGTTATTGTAACAGTAAATACTAAACCCATTGCAAACGCAGGGCCAGATAAAAGTATTTGTAAAGGCGATAGTACCATGATAGGAACTGTAGCAATATTAGGATATACATACAGTTGGTTACCGTCCTCAGGATTAAATGCTCCTATGGTAGCTCAACCAAATGCAAGTCCGTCTTCAACAACAAATTATATAGTAACAGT
>DATHOD010000195.1:0-17412 GCA_035485295.1 Bacteroidia bacterium | reverse complement strand
ACTAACGACTGATGACTGTCGACTTATTACTGCACAAAGTGCAAATTAATATCTTTGCGCCATGCGTCATTTACTCATTATAGTCCTTTGCTTTTGTTTGCCGGTACTTGCTTTTTCACAAGCCGGGAAAAGCAAAACAGCAGTTGAAAAGTGTATAGAAATAGACACCAATAAAACACTGGCGAAAACACGTTATGGATTCGATACCTGCTCCATTAAGGGTTTCTATAGGCATGATAGCCTGATAAGGATATTGGAATATGTGCAGCTTAACAGCACTCTGGACATTGCTAAACTTGAATACGATTTCAAAAAGGATACCCTTACCAATGTAACCGTTGAAACAGGTACATACACTGCAAGAGATATGAACGGACAGGCGAATAAAGCATCGTATGCACCGCAAGCAAGCTACTTCTACACTTTTAAGCGTGGCAGGTTGGTAAACGTACAAAAGGAATTAGCAGGGATTGTATTTAAACAACCTACCGAAAAGGATTTACTGACTTGGTCTAAAGAAGATAAGGCTTTGGTGAAGGCGAAGCTAGTGATGAGTTATAAGAGATAAGTTATAAGTTAATACGGATTTTTAGTTCTTAATTAACCTTGAGCAGGTACGAAGGGAATCTTAACTATTGTTCAAGTATCACCACTTTAAAATATACAGGGTTATAGTTAAATGCATATTTGCCGGTTATTCGACCATACCCGCTTGAAATAGCCATGTACAATGTATCAGAAGCTGTACTAAAGGATTCAGATTGTAAAGCGGAGGTATTTGAAACAGACCATTGAAGCCATGGATTAATTGCGGTATCTTTAGTATAATACACCTGCACTGTTCCATTACTAACGGCTTGTGGTGTTAATTGCGGTATTGCAATCTTGTATGTGGCTGTCCAAAGTATATCTATCCCTTTCCACTGGGTAGTATCCACACTAAATTTAATTATATACATAGTAGTATTACCTTGCGCGCCAGTTGCACCTGTTGGTCCTGCTGGCCCCATGGAGCCGTCTTTGGTACACGCTGTAATGCCTATTGTAATACATGCAATTATTAAAATGGATTTTATAGTTTTCATAGCAGTGGATTTTATAATACTAAGATAGGAAATAATACACTTCCAATTGTACCCGCTAAGTTTACTTTTGGGGTTAAAAAATTATAAGCTCAGCTTATATATTACTTTCCCACGAAGCCAGAGTTTCTTTAATGGATTCATTATTCAACTTAAATAACTGTATTCAAAGTATTTACTATTAGGTTACTTACACTTTCCTTAAACTGATCAAGCTGAATAGCCTTAATACCTGCTTGTGTCAATGCAACCATTTCAACTATCTCTTGGTTTCCACGTAATAAGAATTTCAAATCATCGGCTGTTATGGCACCTACTGCAAGTTGGGTTGCCCAAGTTTGAATATCATTTTTAATTGCATAAGATATTTTTTGAGCATCAACTTCTGCTTGTGGAAGGTAATCTTTTAATGAATCCTTTGCAAGCTGAATAATGCCTATATAAATTGTTTTTTCAATCAATTGGACATCTATACTTTTATTACTTCTGTTATAAGCATTCGGTGTTGCATAAGGCGTAATCCCCACTTCAGGGTTTTGTTCTAATTTAACTTCATGCGTTAACTTGATCTTACTACCGTCTTTCTTATAAACAAATGCTTTTAACTCAAATGTTCCCCAACCTGAAGTTTTAAGTTCAAATTTACTTCTTCTATCTATTATTTTACGAATTGGATTTCTAAAAGTAGGGTGAAGTATGTATTCTACATTGTCCACTTCATTTAACTCACCTGTATTACCGTCATCAATAAAAGCATTCCATTCCCATTTTTCATCGCCTATATACTTCCAGCTATTCCTTAATTTTAGGGATGTTTTAAGCATTGCAGTCATAAAGTTTAATTTAATAAGTTAAGTACTGCAATTTTAGGACTTCTTGAATGAAAGGTTTCAGATTCCCAAATACTGTCGTTTGTTCTATTTGTGATTTTGACTGTCAAGTAATCATTTTCTCCAACATCTTTAACCCTGACAGTTAAAAAACCAGCCTCCCAAAAGGGCTCTGTTTCAATCGTTCTAGAATCTGCAGTATCTTCATTATATATTTTGTATTCACCCACATAAGCTTCATTTCTTCTGAAACTGTCAGGCATTGCTGATAAATACACTTTAATATTCACAGTTGGATTTCTTTTACTCTGAATATCACCAAACTTAATAATGGCTCTTTGAGAAAGCAGAAAAATTATAATAAATCCGCCAATAGCTCCACCAGCTTGGAAGGAAACTCCCAAAATACGACTTTGATTATCTATTACTTGAGCAAAGCTTCCACCAATATAAAAAAGAGAAGTTGCACAGCCAAAACTTATGACTGAAATAATTAAATAAATTAAAATTGGATGGTCAAATTTTTTCATAGTAACTAAGTTAATGAATTTATTATCTTTTTAAATAATTTATTTTTTTGACACAACTATTATTATTACCCATATAGATAAAAATAATTAAACTAACATATAAAAAATCGGTTTACAAAAACCGTAATGAGCTTTCTTATTATTCATTTATTGGATTGCAAGTTTCACGACGAAACTAAAACAGTCCTCCCCTTGCCCCCTCCAAAGGGGGACACAAAACACATACCCAGCCCTTAGCCCCTCCACAGAGGGGATTTTTAGCTTGTTGAAAAACACTTTTGATTCTTCAAAGCGAACCGAGCCTTAGTCGTATCTTTACAAATATGTTAAAGATGTTATTCATTATTTCTCCCCCTGCCCCCTCCAAAGGGGGACAGTTAAGCCTCCCCTCCAGGGGAGGTTGGTGGGACAAATTGCTTCTTGCTTTTCTTTTCCTTATACCTATAGCTGCCCTTGGGCAAAAAGTATCCGAATCAGATTTTGCAAAGTCTGTTGCACCGATGTATAGTACAGATCCATGGTATGTGCTGAGTCTTTCTACCAATGAGTTTTCGGTAGCTAATAAAGATGGTAAGCTTGAAATAACCAAAGCTCATGAAGTACACAATTGTGAACTGGTACTCCCTTATGGAAACCTTTTTGGTGTCGATAATGGTGAGTTTGGTGGCAAGCTTAGCTATAAGCCGGCAGACGGCTCTAAGCCTTTGGTGAGTATAAAGGATGGAAACATTAAATACATTTTTACCCTTTCCGATTCTATCTATTTTATCGAGGGCCTTGCCCACCTAAGCACTAACGAGGGCGCTATGTATCGGCTCGACACTGCAGGAAGCAAATTCACTTACAGCAAAATATTAAGCTTTTACGATGCGCCGGAAGCCTTTGCCATGTATAATGATATGCTGCTGATTGCAGGGCATCAGAATTTTTACATTATCCACAAAAACATAATGGCTGAAATACTGTTACAGAATATGTTTTGGCGCGGCCTCTACCCTAACTCTATTGCCGTTATAGACGATAAGCATGTATATATCGGCATTAGAAGCGGATATGTGAAATTGAACCTTAAAAATAAAGAAATCATATTCTATAAGTACAAGAAGTGATTTCTTTAATTAGGAATTACGAATTAAAAATTACGAATGAATTTAACCGAACGTCATTGCGAGAAGCAAAGCGACGAAGCAATCTCAGTATTTGTTTTTAAAACTGAGACTGTTCACAGATTATCTAATTACTTCTCCAAGGAGTTCACGAGCCTTTCAGGGTTGCCACATCCTTCGGATTCGCAGTGACGTACAACTACAAAAAAGCACTTCAACAACGCCACCCACCGCCATGTACCGCCAATATTTTATGTTAAAAACAATACCAAATCAATTAACCATCAATAACATTGCTCTAAAAATGCAACACAAAACGTCGTTCTGTGTCGAAAAGTGTTGCAATTGCCCTCATCCTGTCCTTCTCCCTAAGGAGAAGGTATTAATCTCCCTCTCCAAAGGGAGAGGGTTCGGGGTGAGGGCGTAATCTCATACATTTGCCTTATAAAGTAAAGACAATGAAAGTACAGGAAGTTATATCATATTTAGAGAGTATCTGCCCACCTGCATACCAGGAGGGATACGATAACTGTGGCCTTATCACGGGAGATGCCCAACAGGAAGTGAAGGGTGTATTACTCTGCCTTGATAGTACTGAAGATGTGGTGAAGGAAGCCATAAAGCAAAAGTGCAATGTGATTATAGCCCACCACCCTATTTTGTTTTCGGCTATTAAAAAGCTTACGGGCAAAACCTATTCTGAAAGGGTTATTATATCTGCTATTAAGCACGATATATGCATTTACGCCATGCATACCAATCTGGATAGTATCTATACCGGTGTAAACCGCAAGATTGCCGATAAGCTGGGATTAGAGGATGTATCTATACTCAGCCCGAAGAAAGGATTGCTTAAAAAGGTAGTTACATTTTGTCCGCGCGATAAAGCTGACCAGGTGCGCAGCGCTATGTTCAGCGCCGGTGCAGGTGTTATTGGCAATTATGATGAATGCAGCTTTAACTCACCGGGTATGGGTACCTTCCGTGGCAATGAGGACAGCAAGCCTTATGTGGGACAAAAAGGCAAAAGGCATTTCGAGAATGAAGAGCGCATTGAAACCATATACCTGGCCCATAAAGAACAGGCCGTGATTGATGCCCTGATTGATTCTCACCCTTACGAAGAGGTAGCTTATGACCTTTATACAATAGACAATATACACCCGCGCGTAGGCTCGGGTATGATAGGTACATTGCCAAAGGCTATGAAGGAGAAAGATTTCCTTACCCTGCTGAAGAAGAATATGAAAGCAAGTGTGGTTAGGCATAGCCCCTTATTAGGCAAGAAAATAGAAAGGGTGGCAGTGTGTGGCGGATCGGGTTCATTTTTGCTGCCCGATGCCATACGCAAACATGCCGATGTACTGGTAACAGCCGACTTCAAATACCACCAGTTCTTCGATGCTGATAATAAGATAGTTATAGCCGATATTGGGCATTATGAAAGTGAGCAGTTTACACCTGAAATAATTTATGGCTTACTAAAAGAAAAATTTCATACCTTTGCACTCCAATTTTCCAAAGCGAATACTAATCCGGTAAATTATTTTTAAATATGGCGACAGCTAAAGGTAAAAACGGTACAACAAAAAAATCATACTTACAAGGCATACAGGGCATGACCCAGGAACACCTGGAAGACCAGCTCAGGAACCTTTACCAATTGCAACGTATCGATTCATTGATAGATGAAATTCGTACACTGCGTGGTGAACTTCCGCTTGAAGTACAAGACCTTGAAACAAACATTGAGTCTCTGAAAGGCAGAATTGACAAGCAAAACGAGGAAATCGTCAACCTTGACAAGATGATTGCGGAAAAGAAGAACACTGCAAAAGACGCTACTGCACTTATTAAGAAATACGAATCGCAACAGAGCAAGGTTCGTAACAATAGAGAATACGAATCATTAGCAAAAGAAATAGAGTTCCAGAAACTGGAAATACAACTTTCTGAAAAGAGGGTTAAGGAATACAAGGCTGCTATCATTACCAAGCAAGACCTTATTGGCCAATCGGAAATTGTGTTGAAAGACAGGAATAAAGACCTGAAAGGCAAGAAAGAAGAATTAGAAGAAATTGTAGCTGATACCGAAAAAGAAGAAAAGGCATTGCTGAAAAAATCAGCTGAATCACAAGCAAATATTGATGCTTCTTTATTAGACGCTTACAAACGCATTCGCCCTAACTTTAAGAACGGGCTTGCAGTTGTAACCGTAGAAAGAGAATCATGCAACGGCTGCTACGTAAAAATTCCGCCACAAAGGCAAACCGAAATTACCTCGCACAAAAAGCTGGTAGTTTGCGAACATTGCGGCAGAATGCTGGTAGACAAGGAAATTTTGGACGAAAAGAAAAAGGCACCTACTTCCAAAGTTTTGGAAGAACACGCCGGATAAACAATGTTCTATCATATTAATCATACACGAAAAGGAGAGCTCATAAGGCTCTCTTTTTCTTTTACCATGAAAAAAATCACTACCCTCGCCATAGCTTCTGCCCTGCCCCTCTTGCTCAGCGCGCAGTTGACGACTACCTTCACCATCAATACCAATAAGGAGCGTATGCCTATTAGTCCGTTAATTTACGGAACTAACGGACAAAGCAACGACTGGGAAAGCAATATTACCGGGCGACGCATTGGAGGTGACAGACTCACTACATACAACTGGGAAGATAACTTCTCGAACGGCGGCAGTGACTATATTAACGATAACGACAACTACCTGCCTTGGAATTCTTCTCTGCCGGTGGCTCAATACCTTACTCCAAATAGCGTTTTAAAGGCTTTCCATGATACTTCCATAGCAATGGGTTGTGCTTCGCTTATCACATTACCAGCAGCCGGCTATGTATCTCGTGATGGTAATGGTGTTGTTCCTAATTCAGCCACTGCACCTTCTCCACGCTGGAGGAAAGTGGTAAATCAAAAAGGCTCAGCGTTTTCATTAAACCCGGATACTACCGATGGCTTTATATATGTGGATGAGTGCATGAACAACCTGATAAATAAATACGGTAATTCACTCAGCAAAAATGGAATTACCTGCTACGAAATGGATAACGAGTGGTCTCTGTGGAATACCGCTGACCCCTTGATGCACCCTGCACAACCTACTATTGCAGAAGCCATAAAAAAAGGTGTAAATCTTTCCACTACCATTAAAAAAATGGATACAGCCGCTAAGGTTTTTGGCCCTGCTGATTATGGTTATAACTCCTTTCTCAACTTTCAATCTGCACCTGACTGGAGCAGCTATTCATCGTTTGGTAATTTCTCCTATGCCTTTCTTAAACACATGAAATTGGCTTCTGATTCTGTTAAGCGCCGTTTACTTGATTGCTATGATATGCACTGGTATTCCGAAGCACAGGGATTAGATAGCGCAGGTAACCTTGAACGGGTTTCGGGTGGCGACAATGACACAGGTGTAGCTATTGCACGTATGGAAGCACCCAGGACATTATGGGATTCAACTTATGTTGAAAATAGCTGGATAGGAACTTATTATAGCCCTTGTGTGTATATTCTTGCTATGCAGAAAGGCATCAACCTATATTATCCTGGTACTAAACTTGGCTTTACAGAATATGGTTATGGCGGCAACAACCATATTTCAGGCGGTATTGCAGCTGCAGATATGCTTGGCATTTGCGGGCGATTCAATATTTACTGGTGCAGTATTTGGGGCGCGGTTGACCAGTATGTGGCATCGGCTTACCGCATTTACCGCAACTACGATGGCAAGAAAAGTACCTTCGGTGACTGGCACGTTTATGCTCGCCCGAATAACGATCGCACTGCATCGTTATATGCTGCATTGCAAAGTACCGATACCACTAAAATGAATATAGTGGCTATGAACAAGGACTATGATTCATCACTTGTTGCAACATTCAAAATAACGGCCAATACTAAATTCACCCATGCTGAAGTGTATGCCTTTGCAGTGGGCGATACTAATATCAAGCATGTCGGCACTATTTCAAGCATTACAAGTAATTCCTTCAAATACACAATTCCAAAATTAAGCGTATATCACTTTGTATTATCGGGTACTGTAACAGGCTTGAATGCTATTGACGAATCAAATAACATTAAGATAATGCCTAATCCTTCCAGTGGGGTATTCACCTTTATCTTAACCGAAGATGCTCAGCAAATAGAGATTATGGATGTTACCGGAAAACTAATTAAAACCGTTCTGATAAATCAAAATACTACTACCCTATCGCTTGACCTTAGCGGCTTACAGAGTGGTGTGTATTTTGCAAGAGTAGTCTCCCTTAAAGGTGTGTTTGTAAAAAAACTGGTAAAGGAATAATCAGCGGATAATCTGGTGATTGTTCTCGGCATGATGGTATTTTGAGGCATAGGTCTGTTGCTCCTTATACGTCTTGCTAAAGTGGTGTTTGCCTGAGAAGCTGGCTTCGGCACACATGTATATGTAGTCGTTGTGGTCATAGTGAAGCACGGCATCAATAGAAGAAGCTTCAGGCATATTGATGGGCCCAGGTGGCAGGCCGGTATGGGTATAGGTGTTATATGGCGAATCTATCAGCTTATCTCCATTACGGACACGCATAATGGTAAAGTCGCCACGGCAATAGACTAGTGTGGGGTCACTTTGCAAAGCCATTCCCTGATGAAGGCGGTTAATATACAGGCCGGCAATAATGGGCTTCTCTTCTGCATACATCGACTGTTCAGCCTGAACAATGGACGCCAGCACCGATACCTGCAATGGTGAGAGCTTAGCTTCCTGTGCTAGCCGACGCCTGTCCTTTGTCCAGAAGGCTTCGTAGGTATCATGCATCTGCTTCATGAAGGCTTCCGGAGTATCTGTCCACAGCAATTGGTAAGTGCCGGGTATGAACATGGCAATTATGTTATTCTGGTTGAAGCCTATCTTCTTCAGGTTGTCATTATCATCGAAATAGCCCATAATAGTGGAAGAGTCAGACTCCATCTTACCTGCTATTATACCCGCAAGGTCATATTTGGTGCGTATGTTATATAGGCTAACAGTCTCTACTTCCTGCTTACCCGAATTGAGAAGGTTGACTAATTGGGTATTGCTCATTCCATTCACTACACGGTATCTGCCCGGCTTAATGTGGTCCTTGTATTTCTTCACGCCAGCTACAAAACGGAAGAGTTTAGGGTTCTTTATAATATGCTTTTCCTCCAGCATGGTTACAACCTTTTCAAAGTCCCAGCCGGTGTGTATATATATAAGCTTCGACTTATCTGGAACAGTGATCTGCGAGGAGTAAAACGCCCTGTAGAATATATAAAAGCCTGTCCCTGCAACAATTGCAACAACAAGCAAGGCAGCACTTATCTTCTTTTTTACTGAACCACTCATATAATGGAAGGCAAAGTTACAAAAACCATGTTCTATAGTTAATACCCGGCATTCACTTAAAAATACTAAATTTGTAGTTTAGCTAATATACTCTATGCGTAAAATACATACCCTGCTTCTATTGGTTGTTACCTTGCTCGCTTTTTACAGTTGTAAGAACGACCTTAACATACTTGCCCCCTATAAGGATATTCCTGTAGTATATGGCTTGATGGACCAAAGCGATAGTGCGCACTACATACGTATTAACAAGGCATACCTTGGCCCCGGCAATGCAATAACTATGGCTTCTAATTACGATTCTATTAATTACCCTACCGGCACTCTTTCTGTTCAAATAAAGGAAATTGATCCTAGCGGTAATCCTTTAAATAATTATACCTTAATACCTGATTCATCAATTCCTGTTGCTCCGGGTACCTTCTCTTACCCAAAACAGGTATTATATAAAATCAAAGCTGTATTCAACCAGGCGAATACGTATAATCTTACTATTACTAATAAAAAAACCGGTAAAACTGTAACTGGTTCAACCGGCCTTTTACCTGATATTTCATTTACAGGTACCTCTAACGAGATTATTACCGATCCTCAATTTTCACCTTCTTATGGTACATATCCTACTTCAATAACATGGAATAGTAATGGAATTGCACCGATTTATCAATTCACTATACGTTTCTTTTATACTGAAACGAATGGTTCTAATGTTACTTCAAAGTATGCTGATTGGGTTTTTGCGCCGATAACTTCTACTTCTGGAGCAGGTTTCCCCATGCAGGTTAGTTACTTTCTTTCAGACTTCCTGCAATTCTTAAAGGGAACGATTGCTGTAAATCCGGTTATTACAAGAACTGCTGATAGCCTGCACTTCATTTTCACAATGGGCTCAAGCGACCTTAATACGTATATTGAATTAAGCCAGCCATCACTCGGTATAGACCAAAACACACCTTCATTTAGTGATGTTACGAATGGAATAGGATTATTTACTGCGCGGCATGTATCTACTTATTCCAAAACCAGCTTTTCTGGCAGAACAATAGATTCTCTTCGTCTTAGCCCAACTACAGCACCTCTTAATTTTTAGTATACTATCTTTTATAAAGCCCTAACCAATGGCTGAACTCAACAAGAAAGAAGTAAGCGCACTCATCACACTGCTGGATGATCCTGATGAAAAGATCTTCAGTTCTATTAAAGGCAAGTTGCTTGATATTGGCGAAAAGGTAATACCTGTTTTAGAAGATGCATGGGAACATTCGTTCAACCCATTTATACAAACCAGGATAGAGAATATCATCCATCATATTCAGTTTGAAAAGGTACTGGATGCCTTGAAAGATTGGAAACGCAATAACCAGGATGACCTATGGGCAGGCGCATTATTAGTAGCACGTTACCAATACCCAGACTTAAATACAGAGAAACTTGATAAGCTTATACAATTAGTTAAACAGGATGTATGGCTTGAATTGAATGAAAACCTTACCGCACTTGAAAAGGTGCGTGTGATAAACCATATTTTCTTCGATGTTCACCGCTTTACCGGTAATACGGAGAACTATAACTCTCCTGAAAATTCATTTGTAAATAAGGTATTGGAGAATAAAAAGGGAAATCCGCTTTCATTAGCAGTCATATACCTTGTAATAGCACGCCAATTACAGTTGCCCATTTTTGGGGTAAACCTGCCACAGCACTTTGTAATGGCCTATATAGACGAGAATGAAATACCTGGTATTGAGTGGGAAGACAAAGTATTATTCTACATTAATCCATTCAGCAAAGGGGCTGTTTTTAGCCGCAGAGAGATAGATATGTTTCTAAAGCAATTGAATGTATCGCCTGAAAAAATGTTCTATACTCCTTGTTCTAATCTGCAAATAATAGAACGCTTGTTAAGAAACCTTATATCGGCTTATACGCGTGCCGGCAATACCGACAAGGTTGAAGAACTGGAGGAAATAATGAAAGCCCTGGAATAATAAAAGAAGGCACCCACTTTTCAGCAGATGCCCTCCTCTATTCACCTTACGTTTACGAAACTTTAATTTCCTTAACGGCAGGTTTTTGCTCTAACTCCTTTTTAGGCAATTCCACGTTCAAGATACCATCATTATAACGTGCTTGTATACCCTCAACTTTAATATTTTCAGGTAAAGTAAAGCTTCTTGAAAATGAACCATACCTAAATTCCCTGCGAGTGAATTGCTTGCCTTCATCACTCTTTTCTTCTTTGTGTTCGGCAGAGATGCTTAAAGTTCCGTCTTCGGCTTCAATCTTGAAGTCTTCTTTCTTAAAGCCCGGCGCAGAAACTTCAACCAGGAAGTTTTCTGGCTTTTCAGAAATGTTAACTGCCGGAACAAATGACGCGCTGCCGCCTAAATCGTTCGCCAGAAAATCATCGAATACTGAAAAAGGCCATGAGAACGGATCATTCCTTTTACCCATTACGTTCGGTTTTGACCATTTGATTAGTGTCATATAATTACTCCTTTTTTAATTGGTTATTTATTAATTTAACACTGAATTAGTTTCAAAATATGTGCCAGCATATTTTGTAAGACAAGTTGTCAGACTATCCTCCATTTCCCCATGTTTTCCTACCTTTGCAAACCATAATTATGAGCGAAACAAGCGGAAAAGTATTCGATGCCAACGCCTTCAAGCGTATCTTAGGCTATGTACGCCCTTATAAAGGAATAGCCATTGGCTCTGTTGTACTTACCATATTACTTGCCGTTTTGGCACCTGTAAATCCGGAACTGACTAAATATGCCTTAGATACTGCCACGCAAAGCAACCACTATGGCAAACTATTACTCATGTGCGGCTTATTGCTCCTGTTCCTACTTATAAGGAGTGGGATTCAATTCTTAAATACTTATTACACCAACCTACTCGGGCAAAACATAATTAAGGATATGCGTGTTGGCTTATACACCCATATACTTAACCTTCGCCTGCAATTCTTCGACCATACCCCTATTGGTATGCTTGTTACCCGCGTAAATTCAGACATAGAAACAATAGCTGACGTTTTTTCAGAAGGGTTAATAGTTATGATGAACCAAATGCTTACCGTGCTTGTAATCATAATTGTAATGCTAGTTGAAGACTGGAGGTTGGCGCTTCTCAGCCTTAGCGTATTCCCAATACTGTTATTCGCAACCTACCTTTTCCAGAAAGCTACACGAGCTTCATTTCAGGAAGTGCGCACACAGGTAGCAAAGCTAAACACCTTTGTACAGGAGCATATTACAGGCATGAGTGTAGTGCAAATATTCAACAGGGAAGATATTGAACTGGATAAATTCAAACAGATAAATAACGACCATAAGGTTGCCAATGTGCGCAGTATATGGTATTACTCCATTTTCTTTCCGGTAGTAGATATACTTTCATCTATCTCGGTTGCTGTAATAGTATGGTGGGGCGGCAGAGGCATATTGTATCACACTATTTCCTTCGGTACGGTTGCTGAATTTATTATGTATATCAATATGCTTTTTATTCCTATCAGACAATTGTCAGACAGGTTCAACACCTTGCAGATGGGTGTAGTAAGCTCTGAGCGTATCTTTAAAGTATTTGATACTCAAACCTTCATTAAAGATGAGGGCAAGATTGAAGTAGCGAAAGTGCAAGGCGAAATAGAATTCCAGAATGTATGGTTTGCATATAATGATGAGAACTGGGTATTGCGTGATGTATCGTTTAGTGTAAAACCAGGACAAACGCTTGCAATAGTGGGCGCAACAGGTGCAGGCAAATCGTCTATGATTAACATTTTGGGGCGCTTTTATGAATTCCAAAAAGGAAATATTCTGATTGATGGCAATGACCTTAGGAACTACAAAATAGATGCATTACGGAAAAACATAGCCATAGTATTGCAAGATGTATTCCTTTTCTCTGACACCATTGCCAATAACATTGCGCTTTACAATAAGTATATAACACCGGGACAAATACAATTAGCAGCTGAAGCCATTGGGGCTGCAGGGTTCATAAACAGCCTACCAGGTGGATATAATTATAATGTAATGGAACGTGGCGCAATGCTCTCTGCAGGCCAAAGACAATTGGTTTCGTTTATACGTGCATATGTGCAGAATCCAGGAATATTGGTTCTTGATGAAGCAACTTCATCTATTGACACGGAAACGGAAAGGATGATACAACATGCTATTGAGAAACTTACTGAACATCGCACATCTATTATTATAGCTCACCGCCTTGCTACTATTCAAAAGGCAGATAAGATATTAGTGCTTGATCATGGACAAGTTGTAGAACAAGGCACACATCAGGAACTGTTACATAGAAATGGTTTCTATAAAAAGCTGCATGAAATTCAGTTTGAAAAAGAGCTAAAGAAAAGAGCTTAAAGTATCAGCCTTAGTTTTTCTTTTTCCCATTTTTCTTTATTATATTTGGTTTAACAAACCCCGCCTGCCATGAAAAATCAATTACTTATTCCGACAATTACTGTTTTAGTATTTGCTGTTTCATGTACTCAGCAACTTAAGGATGCTCCAAAAACCGCACAAGCAGATACACTTAAAAGAGTTACGTCAAAGACAACTACTGCAGGAGATAAAATCAACACGATAGATGCTAATAATAATCGCCAGGGGCATTGGAAAATATTTAATGCAGAGACTCATTTTCCGGAATACACCGATACTGCCTTAATTGAAGAGGGCGATTATAAAGACGGCATGAAGGAAGGAATATGGGTGTATTATGCTCCTAACGGACAAGTTGATATCAGGGTTGAATTTAAAGAAGATAAGCCTGTAAAGACTTACTGAATTATTTTAAACTCCACTCTCCTATTCATAGCCTTACCTTCTATTGTGTTGTTTGAAGCAATAGGATTAATACTACCAAGGCCATTGTAGCTTATTCTTTTATCACTTATACCCTTTAACATTAAATAATTAGCCACTGCTTTTGCCCTTGCATAAGACAATTGCTTATTATTCTTTTCTGTGCCATCTGCATCGGTATAGCCATTAATCTCGATAGATGAAGCAGCATTAGACAAAAGACACATAGCCAGTTTGTCAAGCTCAGCAAACGACGATGGCAATAAAATTGCCATACCTGTTTCAAAGAAAATATTATCTAATACTATTTCTTTATTTGCTAAAAAAACTGGCGGTGCAATAATAGAAGTATCTTTTTTAATCGCCAGTTCTTTAACTGTATCCTGTTCTTCATTGCAATTACAACTACTATCGGCATTCATAGCCGACACGCATACATCATCTATATAGTAATATATCTGGCCATCGTATGATGCAAATGGCATAGATTTCTTAGTATACATCTTCTTTGCACCTGTGCGCTTATCATCATAAAAATTACCGATAGTCATAAATTTTTCATCGCCTTTGGCTGTATAAACCCATTTCACCTCTGTCCAGTTGGCTGTGTCTTTTATCGGTGCATTACAGTCACTGTTTAGTTGTGCATCATATTTCATGTTATAGTGGGAAAACAGTTTTACCGGAGAAGGAGAGAATAACACTTGGATATCAGATGCGCAGAACTGCGAGGTATTGGCAAGGCTTACAAAGAACTTCACTACATATTTCATGCCATCTTTTAAAGATGACTTGAGTTTTACGCTTATGTATTCCCTATAATTATTCTGTAAGCGAGTAGCTAAACCAATATACCCATTACCATTATGGGCTTGCTGATAACCAAATATATTGTGCGGTACTCCGGCAAATGTACGTTCAGCGCATACGTTAAAATAATCTGTGGTGCCTGCAGTTGGCTGATACCAGTCTTTCAGCACCCCAATGTCTGCAGTATTGCGCGGGCACCGCTTATACTCCTCAAAGCTTGGGTTAGGCACTAGATTTTGAGCTCCTGCGATAAAACAGAAAAATAGGGCAACGAAAAATAACCACTTGCACATATGGCTCCTTTGTAGCCATAATGCAGAAGATATAAAAAAGATACAGGCTATTTATTAGTTATTCTAAACTCTACTCTCCTATTCTTAGCTTTACCTTCAATTGTTTCATTACCAGCAACCGGATTAACGCAGCCCAACCCTTTATATACAACTCTCATTTTACTTATACCTTTAGCAATAAGATAATCTGCAACTGCTTTGGCACGTGCTGCCGATAAAGCCTTATTCTTATCCTCCGAACCTGAATTATCAGTATATCCTATTATTTCAATCTCTACCTTTTCATTAATTTTTAAATAGCTTACTAGCTGGTCAAGCTCTTTGAATGAAGCTAGCAGCAATTGCGACTTCCCACTTTCAAAGAATACATTATTAAGTATAATGTTTGTGTTAGTAGCAATCACAAGCTTATTTGATCTTAAGCTATCTATTGCCTTTTTATCATCTTTATTACTATCTCCACAATCACATGAGCCATCTTGCTTTAGTCTTGAAACACATATATCATCAATTAAATAATATGGTGGCATACTAATTCCTTTTTTTATTCTTTTTATAGGAGTTGATTCCTGGCTTTTAAAATTGCCAATCGTAATATATTTCTCATCTCCCTGAGCTTTGTAAATCCAAGATAACAATACCCAATTCTTGGTGTCGACTATAAAATTTTGAACCGGATTAGATAGCTGCGCAGGCCCATATATTCCTAACGAGTTCGTTATTTTTCTTTCACTTGGCAAATTATTGCTAAACAAGACTTGTATAGAAGAAATTGCAAAAACACTAGTATCTGCAAGACACACATATAACCTCACATAATACAAGCTATCTTTTATAAGCGAGGTTTCAAGTTCTGCATATATATCCTCCAATCCTGGATACATACCCATATACCCCTTTCCAGAATGTGCATATTGAAAGCCTGCAATGTTTTTAGGGACTGAGACCTCACTAACTAAACTACAACATACATTATAATAATCAGGCGTTCCAATATTATGCCAACCAATAACGGCTTCATCCTGCTCCCATACCGTATAACTCACAGGGCAATACTTATGCTCTTCAAAACTTGGATTAGGCACTAGGTTTTGTGCATTTAGCGAAATACTAAATAATAAACAGATTGAAAGTAGCCATTTATACATGCCCTAATTTTAGGACATAATGCAAATTGGTTATAAAAGATACAATAAGACTAATTTCTATTGGCAACAAACCTTGCAGGGAGTCCTACCATATTTGGTAAGTGCATCATGTTTGGTGATTTGCTTTACCTCACCTTTACAGCCTTTCAGCATTTTGCATGTAGAGGAATTATGATATACCTTTGTGCCTTTACTAGTACAGATATATACATATTGAGTTTGCCTTACCGGCGCAAATGATGTAACTGAAAGAAATACAGTAGCTGCAATTAAAAGTGTTCTCATACCAGAGTTGTTTTATATACTGCAAGGTTAAGAAAAATAATAAAGAAACACAAACCATCGAAATTTAATCAGGGCTAAAGCCTTTAGAAAGGACTTGGATATAACCCCACACTTAAGTGTGGGGTTATGAATTATCAATAGATAGTGGCTTCAGCCATGACATTAATGCACTTATTCTAAATATAATTACCATGTAATTGCCTGGTAATTATCATATAAACTCCCATTGTATTTTATTGTATTTAACAATGAAATAGCTATGAACAAGGCGTTTCAGAAACACCACTATTGTTAAATCTATTGATCTTTTATTGTTATTCCTCCTTACATTCAGGAGGAATATCCAAGGCTTATTTCTATACGATATATGCCTGTTTAATTAAACTCAAACTGCAACTTGCTCAGGCTACGGTATAGGCCATCCGATATATTCATAAGCTCTTCATGGCTTCCGCTTTCTTTTACTTTACCTTTTTCAAGTACTAATATTTTATCAGCTTTTCTAATCGTGGATAACCTGTGAGCAATAACAAATGAAGTACGGCCTTGCATTAACTTATCTAGCGCTTCTTGTACTAATCTTTCCGATTCAGAATCCAAAGAGCTGGTAGCTTCATCTAAAATAAGTATCGATGGATTCCTAAGTACAGCGCGGGCTATAGCAATACGTTGCCTTTGTCCACCGGAAAGCGATATACCCCTCTCACCTACCATAGTGTTATACTTATCAGGGAAGCTCATAATAAAGTCGTGGGCATTGGCTTTACGTGCCGCTTCCATTACTTCTACTTCGGTAGCATTATGCTTTCCATACAATATATTCTCCATTATTGTACCACCAAATAACAATACATCTTGTGGTACAAGAGCCATCTGCCTGCGCAGATCGAGCAATGTATATTCGTTGGCATTCTTGCCATCTATAATAATAGAACCGCCAACAGGATCATAAAAGCGCAATAGTAATTGTACCATGGTTGATTTACCTGCTCCACTCGGCCCTACAATAGCAACTGTCTCACCTTTTTTCACATCAAATGAAACTCCATCTAATACTTGCAATTCCTTACGGCTTGGGTAAAAGAATGAAACATCTTTAAACTCAACTTTGCCTTCAATCTT
>DATHOD010000194.1:0-4637 GCA_035485295.1 Bacteroidia bacterium | reverse complement strand
GACCTTGGGGTGGAGTTTTATTACAATTATAAGAAGAGCGAGAGCATGGAGGACAATACTAAAGGAATATTATTAGAACAAGCCACATTTTATCGCGGCAGAGTTTTTAATTGGCAGTACTATCCTCCATACGGGTTAATTAATTATAATTCGAGTGTCCTTGGCACCTTTGGTATATTAAATGCAGGATTAAGTTATCATATTACTCCAAAATTTTCGGCGGCATTCGAATCTACTTTACGGTTTACCAACCCATTTGCTCCTGATCCGGTTGTAGAATCATTTTCAGCAACCAGGGGATTGGCTAACCTTTCTTTAAATCTTGGTTTAAATTATTCATTTCAAACAGAAGATATCGGTTCGTTTAAGAATATCGATAAAGATGATGATTCAAAGGGACTAATGATTGGCTTTAATATAATGCCAAATTATTATGTCTACCCAAATTTTCAATCTGTGAATAATGATGGATTCAGTTGGTTTAGCTTCAGTTATGAATTTTCTGCGCAATGTAATTTATCAAATACATTTGCCTTTGAAACTGGTATTATTCTTGATAATTATAATGAGGCTGGTCTAAGCGATAATGTGCTTATGGGTATTCCTGCATTGCTGAAATATTATTTTCCGCACAAGCCAGGTAGCAATTCTTATTATTTAGGTGCCGGCTTTCACATAGATTATCATACTAATATTGGTTTTCCATACAATACTGCCCCAGTTAGATACATACAACCTATTGCCTTAGCTGAAGGTGGGTATGAAATTCCTATTGCTAATAAATATTGTTTGAATTTTGCCTTGGGCTATGAGCATGAGATTAAATACATTGTACTATCTGATAATACATCCGCTTCAGCTTCTTTTTCGCAGCTCCCCCATATTTTATACAGTTCAATAGGGTTTAGCTATAAGTTTAAATAACACCAGTAAATTTATTCTACAGCCTTTGATTTCTTAGTCAGGTCATCAACTACCTGTTGCTGATTGCTGATCTCAGTCTGTTTTTTACCCTGGGCATCTTTATCCTTTTCTATAGCGTCTTGTGCTTTTTTAATACGGTTTTGGTAGTCTGCAATATCACTGTTCTGGTTTTTCTGGTCTTTTTCCAAATCTTTCTCCTGATCCTGTAATTTTGATAGAGCCTTTTGTTGTGTCTTTATCTGATCATTCAGTGCTTCTGTTGTCATTTTTACGGCAAAATCATGCAATATTTTTTCAGCAATTTTATATTTATCAGCATGCATAGAAGATGACATATATGCACCGCCAAGGTCAAAACCTACAACCATTTCAATTTCACCTTTCTTTTCAGTAAAACGTGTATAAATATCCATGGTCTTAGGCCCCATATCCTTTATAACAGCATTGTTGGCAAACATTTCACCTTTTTGGTTGGATACTTTCGCACCGTAATCTTTCATCATCGACTTCCATTCTTTTTCCACATCATTTTCATCGGCGCCATAAATGGTTACTACTAAGGCATTGTTACTGCCACCGCCAATACTTTCACGCGATTCGTGAACTTTTATTTTTTGCCCCCATGAGGTGAAACATAATGAGAGGCCAACGCAGAGTAATGTGATTTTTTTCATAGGTATAGGCATTATGGTTTAGACAAATATAGAATATATCTGCAATTATTACAAATGATTGGGACAGCCTATTTTTTGGTAGAAACTATAGCTTGCCTGCGGGTTAAAATGTAGTGGTACACCAAATTGTATTGAGTAGAATCGAGCTTTGCTTTGTGGCCCATAGATTGCATTATACCAGGCCAATCTGCTTCACTAAAACCATCAAGCTTTTTCATGTCGTGGCATTGGGTACACTTACTTGCGTATAGTCCATACCCTTGTGTCAGATCGCTATATGTAGTGGTTTTCCATTGTGCCTGGGCAATTGCGACATCTGATTGAACAGGTTCAAATTCATTTACTGATACCGTTGAAGTAGCTGACTTAGTGCTGCTGCAACGAACTACAAGCATTGCAATACCAGCAAGTATGAAAATGGTCTTGAATTTCTTGATAAAAGGGATAACATTATTCATAGAGTAATATGTTCAATTATAAGAAGTCAAAGTTAGCGGTTTCTATTTATTTATAACCCCGCCAGTTAAATCTTAACTTTTATTAACTTTCAATGTATTCAAGGTCTTTGCCGTAGGTTTCTTTTAATTTATATAAGGCAAATAACGATAGGGCCACTAAAAATATCCCGGTATAAATTGTCGCATTCCATCTTCCCCCGCAGTATGGGGTAATGAAAATTATAAGATTAGTAACCACTATAACAGAACCCCTAACAAAATTGGGGGCAGTTGTAGTTACCGTGGCACGCAAATTGGTTCCAAATTGTTCAGATGAGACAGTCACGAAAATAATCCAGTAGCCTTGTGCTATACCCAGCATAAATATGATGCCATAAAATAATGAAGGGCTTACGCCATATGAGCAGAAGTAAGCAACCATGAAAACTATTAAGAGTGTGAGTGCCATCCATAAAGATTTTTTACGGGAATGAAGCCATTGGCTTATTAAGCCCCACATAAGGCTGCCAATTGAAGCGCCTACGTAATGCCACATTACCGCTTTACTTGATTCAATAGTGCCTGCAATGTGCAAGTTTTTCTCAGCATATTCAGAAGAAAAAGTCACCAGCACTCCAATAACATACCAAACCGGAATACCCAGTAAAATGCAATATAAGTATTTCAGAAATCGTGGACGGTTTGTAAACAGCATTAAGAAGTTGCCTTTGCTTACTTCTTGTTTTTTCAATTTTGAGAACATGCCTGATTCAGTTACATATATCCTTAGAATTAGAAGCAGTAAGCCTTGTATACCCCCAACAAGGTAAGCAACGCTCCAGCTAAAATTTTTATTAATAGTATAACCCAGTACTGCGCCTAATATACCTATAAGGCCCACCATAGTAGTTCCTTTACCCCTTGTCTCCTTTGTCATTACCTCTGAAATAAGGGTAATGCCTGCACCTAACTCACCGGCCAGACCAAGTCCAGCTAAAAGACGCATTGCAGCATATTGTGTAATGTTTACTACGTATGCATTGGCAATATTGGCAAGTGAATAAAGCAGAATGGTGAAAAATAATACAGAGAGCCTGCCCTTTTTATCACCTAATATTCCCCAAATAATACCCCCTATTACCATGCCAAGCATTTGCATGTTTTGAAGAAATATGCCCTGGCTGGTCAGCTCGTCACCACTAAAGCCAAGTGCTTTTAGGCTGGGTACACGCACTATATTGAAAAGGGTAAGGTCATATATATCTACAAAGTAGCCAAGTGCGGCTACAATTACTATTGCATTAAATGTCCGTGTAGTGAGATTGGTAGAATTCATTATTTGCAAAAATAACTATTTCACTTTCCTGAAGACTTTTGCAAGCTTGTTAAAAAAGTTGGAGTATGCATCTCGGTCAAATAATGCCGAATCCATAGTGGCTTTATAAGTGAAAAATATACCAAATGGGAAAAATATCATGGAGGGCATCCACATACCAAAGGGTACGCTCATTACTCCTTCTATGGCAGATTTTTTGCCAACTATAGTAATTACATAATACAGCATAAAAAATAAAGCAGAAACAACAACAGGCAAGCCAAGCCCTCCTTTTTTAATAATTGCACCAAACGGGGCGCCAATAAAAAATAGAATTAAACAGGCAATGGGGAAGGTGAATTTAAATTGCATTTCTATCCTTCTTCGAGAGATATCTTCCTGCATACTGTCAAAATCACGTGAATCAGCTTCAATAAACTGCTTGGCATTACGTGCAAGATTTGTAGCTGCATCCAGCACGGCCATTCTGCTTTGAAGCGCATTAGGAATAGCAGCGTGTACTATTATTCCACGTCTAAGTATTTTGGGAGTACTGTAATACGATTCTGTTATTTCATGGGCGAATTTTATTTTCGATTTGTCTAATACTCTGCTAATCGAATCGGCGCTATATTTCAATTGTTTCATGTCAAGCATTTCATAATTGTTCTTGAAAAGCTCTTCGTTAGTGCGGCTGAACTTAAAGCTGGACAGGTCGAAGTATACAGTTTGCTGCTTGAAGTTATTATATACCATAGGGCGCGATGGGCGCAGTTGCCCGTTATCGGCCATTTCTTCATATACATTACCGTCGTACATGGTAAAAATAAGGTATTGTTTATTGGTCGACATTTTCATGGTTCCCCATTTAGCCATTACCACTTTATTGTTACCTATTCCAGCTGTATGGTCATATATTAGAATGTTGTGTACGGTTTGCTGGTCCTCATCCTTTTTCTCAATACGTATATCATAACCATCAATTCCGTTATAAAACACGTCTGGCTGAATATTCAAGGCAGGCTTGGCTTCACGTATATCGTATAACAATGATCCCATTTTCAGATTTACAACAGGTAAAACATTATTGGAAAAGAAGAAAGCGCCTATACATATAGAAGTGACGAATACTATAAGCGATGCCATTATTTTAGGCAATGACATGCCGGCCGATTTCATGGCAACTAACTCATGATTCTCTGCCAGGTTGCCAAATGTCATAATAGATGCCAGCAATATAGCTAATGGCAATGCCATGGGGATAAGGGTTACAGTAGCCAGCACCAT
>DATHOD010000193.1:0-32447 GCA_035485295.1 Bacteroidia bacterium | reverse complement strand
ACATAGGATGGGATAACCTCTTCCATGTGCAGTTTACCATACCACAGTACAACTACAGGCTAGGCTATTTCTTCAACGAGAAGCAGGACTGGGGTATTGAGCTCAACTTCGACCATACCAAGTATGTAGTGGCACAAGGCTACCTTGGCATAGTGCAAGGCAGAATAGGCAACCGTGGCGTTGACAGCGCTGTGGTGATCAACAACAACTCCCTGCGGTATCAGCTTAATAATGGTGCCAACTGGTTCCTTATCAACCTGGTGAAGAAGTTCAACATTATCAGCACCAAGGACCATAAATTTACCATTACCAGCCTGGTGAAAGCCGGTGTAGGACCTGTTGTTCCCCATGTGGATAACACCATTTTCGGACAAAGCAACGATCCGCACTTTCAGCTTGGGGGTTGGGATACAGGCCTTGAAGGCACCATACGCTTCACCTTCTTCCAGTATGCTTATTTAGAATACTGCAACAAGGTTGACTTTGCCGATTATTGGGGTTTGGGTATCTACCAAGGCACAGCAGCACAGTATTTCGGAGCATACGAAATGATACTGAACTTTGGCATTACCTTCCACCTGCACCCTATAGCAGGCACCAATACTGCACTTTAGCCACTTAGCTTTTTTTGTTGGACAAGTTCATTGTCCGCTCTATCCCTATCAGGCAGAAGGACTCGATAGTCTCTATTGCCTTAGCAATGTGATTATCAAGGGAAGCCTTTTCTTCTTTTGTCCACTCACCAAGCACATAGTCAGCCTGGTGGCCCTTAGGGAAGTTATTCTCTATACCGAATCTAAGCCTGGCATAGTTTTGGCTGTTGAGTATCTCCTGTATGCTCTTCAGGCCATTGTGTCCACCATCGCTGCCACGGGCACGGAGCCTTAGCGCACCAAAGGGCAGAGCCAGATCATCCAACGCCACAAGCAGATGTTGTATAGGTACCTTGGTCTCGGTTAGCCAATAGCGCACCGCTTTGCCACTCAGGTTAACATAGGTAGCCGGTTTCAGCAAGGTAATGGTTCTGCCTTTCAGCTTACATTCAGCCACAGCCCCATAGCGACTGTTCACATTAAATGCCACATTGTGTTTTTTCGCAAAGGCATCGAGTATTTTGAAACCGATATTATGCCGTGTCTCTAAGTACTCGTCGCCTATGTTGCCAAGTCCTGTTATTAAAAAGGAGTTCATTAAGTTTTTAAAGTGAAAAGTTTATAAAGCTAAACACTTTATGAGCTTTAAAGACTTTAGAACTTTTTACTTCTTAGCAGCAGGCTTGTCTTCCTTCTTAGCTTCAGCAGCAGGAGCGGCAGCAGCAGGAGCAGCAGCAGTGGTTGCAGCTGTAGCAGCAGTAGCACCCGGAGCAGGAGCAGCAGCTTCAGCCTCACGTGTTGTTCTAACTGTTATAACCGCAGCATTTGCAGGGTCAAGGAATTTAAGCTTATCGTTCTTCATCTCTCTCACTAGGATACTTTCTCCCAATTCAAGATGTTCTACTTCAAGGGTAATTTTATCAGGAATATTTTCTACCAAACCTTTCACTTTCAGGCGACGCAATTTCACTTGCAGTTTTCCACCCATTTTCACACCCTTTGGCGATCCGTGTGTTACCACCGGTATTTTAACGGTTACTGTTTTACCCGCTTTAGCTTCTAAAAAGTCAACGTGTAAAAGTTCATCGGTAACGCGGTTAAATTGTGCTTCTTGCACAATAGCCTGGGTTTGTTTACCATCCAGGTCAAGGGTTACAAGGTATGCATCTGGTGTATAAAGAAGCTTTGCAAATTGCTTTTCGTTTACAGAAAAGTGTGTTACCTGCTCTTTTCCGCCATATAATACGCAAGGCACAGTGCCTGTTCTACGTAATTCCAGGGCATTTTTTGCTCCTGTTGCTTTTCTTGCTGTACCGCTGATAGATAGTGTTTTCATGAGATATAAATTTAAAAAATAAACAAGGTTTTAAAATACAAAATGACTACTTATGGATTCGAAACTATGAACTTTATGCAGAATATCGGCAAACAAAGGCGCTACCGGAAGTACCTTTATTTTAGGGCTTGGGTGTTTTAGCGGAATAGTATCGGTTACTACCAGTTCGGTTAGGCCCGATTTCTCAATATTCTCGTATGCCTTGCCCGATAATACAGCGTGTGTACACAATGCACGTACACTCTTGGCACCTTTATCTAACATCATATCGGCAGCCTTGGTAAGGGTTCCGCCGGTGTCAATCATATCGTCGAGCAATACAATGTCCTTGCCTTCTACCTCGCCTATCGCAGTCATTTTATCAACTACATTGGCTTTTGAACGCTGCTTATAGCAAATAACAATATCAGTTTTAAGGAAGTTGGCATAAGCATTAGCTCGCTTTGAACCACCCATATCGGGCGACGCGATGGTAATGTTGCCCTTAAGGCTTTGCAGGTATGGTATAAAAAGGTACGATGCAAACAGGTGATCTACCGGAATGTTAAAGAAGCCCTGAATCTGGTCGGCATGCAGGTCCATGGTAATAATACGGGTAACGCCGGCAGTCATAAGCAGGTCGGCCATAAGCTTAGCGCCAATAGCGGTGCGGGGCTTGTCCTTCCTGTCCTGGCGGGCAAAACCAAAGTATGGTATTACAGCTATAACCTCGGTAGCAGATGCCCTTTTGCAGGCATCGGCCATAAGCAATAGCTCGAAAAAGTGATCGATTGGCGGCTGGGTACTTTGTATAAGGCATACCGAGCAACCGCGAACGGTTTCTTCTATGTATGGCTCAAACTCCCCGTCGCTAAAGCGAATCCAGCTCATTTTACCCAAAGGCTGACCATAGGTATTGGCTATGTTATTAGCCAGTGCCTGGTGCGAAGTGCCTGAGAATATTTTAACCGGTGCGCTCAATTTTTTTAATTAGGGGTGCAAAGCTAACATTTTATTTGATTGAAAAGACATGAATTTTCACCCTCTCCTTGCAGGAGAGGGAGGGGTGAGGTCGGGGTACCCTGCCCACACCTTGCGACCTCATCCTGCGTCCTTCTCCTATGAGGAGAAGGAAGAATCTCTTCAAAATATGTCATTTTCCTGCAGTTTTTGTCAGTTTTTGAGACAGTATAATTGCTAATTATCTGATTATCAAACATAAGGTAAACCGGGATAACACTTTTTGACATTTCACTTTTATAATTCATTGATAATCAATATTTACATGCATTGCAATCCCCTCTCACGGAGGAGCCAGTCTGCCTGTCGAGCAGACAGGGGGAGGAATAATCCGTCATGATTTTGTCGTTTTCCGACATTCCCGACAATTTACTTTCATTGTGTAATTTATTGTTTTTCAATGCTTTCATAATAAAAAGTGTCGTAACATGGCGGTTTTAAATTTTTCTTCTGGTTCATGTCGGAATATAGGGGTATGGTGTCGTACTGTACATTTTTTTTCTGCTTCCCCCAAAATTAGAGTAGTCCCGAATATCAGCCTCGGGGCTGTCTGCTCCAGAAAAAGCGAATTGGTTAAAACTCCCTGTCCCCCTTTGGAGGGGGTTAGGGGGAGGATTTTTGTCACTCTGAGCCTGCCTGTCCCCCTTTGGAGGGGGAAGGAGGAGGAATGTGTTCATCACTCATCGTTTATTGTTTATCGTTAACCAACAAAATTACTCATAAAGTTTATTATATGTAATAATATATTACATTTGTTTTCAACAACCTCAAATTGCTAACTTTCTTAGCAGTGAACAGATTTTTGTTAATAAATTAAAGTGAGGATTCTATCCACAATATTCTTCTCTCCTATATTTGACATATTGTGTCAAAACAAATTCATTCAAAATGGAAAACCTTGGAGAGACTCTAAGAACTTTAAGAGAACAGAAAGAACTACCCTTACGCATAGTAGCTGCCTTTCTTGATATTGACCAAGCAATATTGAGTAAGATTGAAAGAGGGCAACGTAAAGCATCTAGAAAGCAAGTTGTGAAACTTGCTAAATATTTTAAAGTAAATAAAGATACCTTAATGATTGCTTGGCTTTCTGACAAGCTTATTTATGAATTAGAGAATGAGGATTTAGCATTACAGGCAATGCAACTTGCTGAAGAAAAAATAAAATACAAAAGTAAAAATGATAAGCACTAGAACTGCGCAATATAAATTACCGAAAGAATCTTTGATGTTAATTCAGGAGCCTCAAATTAGGCTTTTTGAAGACGAGTTTAAGGTTTCACTAAAAAAGGAATTTATTGGCATAAACTTTAATCAAAGAGGCTATACAGTAAATGACAAGTTTGAAACTATTATAGACAGTAAATTTCAAGGAATTAGTTTCTTTTCCGGTGCAGGAGGTCTCGATATTGGCTCCCAACTCGCAGGGGTTAAGATTATTTCGAGTCTAGACTTTGATGAAGATAGTGTTCAAACAATGAAGACCAATAAATACTTTGCCCATTCACAACATCTTCACAAAGACATCAAGGAGATGAAAGCGAAGGATTATTTGAAAATAATAAAGGAAAATAATCCTGAGAAATTGATTCTGGTTGGGGGACCGCCTTGCCAACCATTCTCTAAAGCGGGTTATTGGGTAACGCATAAAAATAGGCTTGGAAATGAGGATCCTAGAAATATGATTGGACAGTATTTAAGAATAATAGAAGAATTACAACCAGATGGATTCTTACTAGAAAATGTTGAAAGTCTTTTACACCCTAAAAATGTTTCAGCGGTTTCAGACCTAAAAGAAGCAATAGACAAACTTGGCTATAAGCTATTAGTTTATAGAGCAGATGCGCTAGATTTTGGCGTTCCTCAGAAAAGGAAGAGAGTATTTTTCATTGCCTCTAAAAAAAAAATTCAGGATGAGCCTTTAAAAACTCATGGTGATCAAATGGAAATCATTTTAAATAAGAACTTACTTTCCCACGAACGAGTAATTGATTGGATTGGCAAATTTGATAATGATAAATATTTTGAACTTGAAGAATTAACTACTGGAAAAACATATGATGAGGAATTAAAGCAAATCCCACCGGGCCAGAATTATTTTGCATTAACAGAAAGAAGTGGACATCCCAATCCAAAGTTTAAGGCAAATAAAAGGTTCTGGAATTTTCTACTGAAACTTCATCCAAATCAACCATCTTGGACAATTGCGGCACAACCAGGACCTTGGGTTGGACCATTTCATTGGAATAATAGGCGCCTAAGGGTTCCTGAAAGTGCGGCAATCCAGACATTCCCAGAAGATTACCACTTTGTTGGAACAAGGCGTTCGATTCAAAAACAAATTGGAAATGCCGTCCCTCCATTACTAGGTAAAGCAATGGTCAAATATTTAATTTCAAGTCTCTAATGCATCCAAAAATTGTTAGCATATTCTCTGGAGTAGGGGGAATAGACCTAGGATTCGAGAAAGCTGGCTTCAAAACAGTCTTTGCTTCAGATATATGGGATAGAGCATGTGAATCAATGCAAGAAAATTTTCCGAAAGCCGAAATATTATGTGATAACATCGAAAATATAAATTTTAAGAAAATCAAGAAAAGGCATGGGAAGATTGATGGATTAGTCGGAGGTCCACCTTGCCCTCCTTTTTCAAAGTCTAGATTCTATCGTAAAGAAAAAGGAAGAGGAATTGATGACGAAAATGGATTTATGACCGTATCAAATTACTTTAGAGCTCTTGAAGAATTGAATCCATCCTTTTTCTTTTTTGAAAATGTTCATGGTTTTATCTTTAAACCACATCAATCAGCCTTAGAATTAGTAGAAAGTGAAAGTAAAAGACTCGGGTATAAGATTTTTCACAAAGTTGTTAATGCTGCTGACTACGGTGTGCCTCAAATGAGACAGAGGTTTATATGTATAGGAGTGAAGAACGCGATGACTGACTTTAAGTTTCCAAAACAAACTCATTCAGATCCACATAAGCTTGCAAAAGGGACAAAAAAATGGGTAACTTGTGGAGATATTTTAAATGATATTGACTTTGACTTACCAGATGATAAAAAAATGGAAGCAGGTTCTAAACATAAACACTTATTAAAAATAATACCTCCGGGAGATAATTATCTGTTTTTTACGAAAGAACGAGCACACCCAACTCCTATTTTTAAATGGCGCTCTAGGTACTGGTCCTTTTTATTAAAGTTATCCCCTGAAAGGCCTTCATGGACAATACAAGCAAGCCATTCCAATAATATGGGGCCATTTCACTGGAAAAATAGATTCTTAAGAATTGAGGAAATTAAACGAATTCAAACTTTTGAGGATGAACATATCTTCAAAGGTTCTTATAAAGATCAATGGAGGCAAATTGGTAATGCTGTACCTCCACTATTAGCTAATAAATTCGCTCAAGAAATAAAAAAACAATATTTTAAAACATGAGTGTAAGAAATACTTTGATCTTAAATCGTTCTGATTTAAAATATCTATTAATAGATAGCTTAAGATTATATTCAGACAATGTAGTCTTTATTGATGGTAATAATCCTTATAGGTTTTCTATTAATAAAAAGACGTTTTATGTTCTTATTAAAAATGTGCACGAATCAGGCGATGGCAGAGAAAATCAAGATGAATGCAGGATTCAAATTTCGAAGTCGAAAAATTTTAATGCCGCTTTGAACTCTAAAACCCCTGTAATTGTACTTGGGTACTTTGCGGATGAAAAAGTATTTACAGCCTGGAATCCTTATCTGATGAGGGATAGATTCAATCAGAAAAAAACGATTTCTTTATATTCCCGATTTTCAATACAACGACAAGCAGCAATTAATAAAATTGCCGTATATATAGACTCGAATGATCAAGCGGTTTTAAGTTTTCTGCCTGATTATTTAGGTTTGTATCTAGAAAATCTCTCAAACATTCATTTATTAAATGATAGAGAACTTACAGCTTTAGTAGAGGATTCAGATGATCTAAACTCTCAAGATCAAGATGGGAAAGTTGAGTTTCCAGAGGGACATTTAACAATTACCCATACAAGATATAAACGTGATCCAAAATTTAAAACAATTGTGTATGATGCATATGAAAATAGGTGTGCGATGTGTGGCATTCAACTTGAATTAACCGAAGCGGCTCACATAGTCCCTCATTCACATGAAAAGGGAACAGATGAAATAGGAAACGGGATTAGTTTATGTGCCCTTCACCACACAGCCTATGATCGTTCTCTTATTTTTTTCGACGAAGAATTCAATATTCAGATAAATGAGAGGAAAATGGAATATTTAGAAAAAATGAACTTAGACTCTGGGTTTCGAAAATTTAAAGCCCTAGCTTTTGACAAGATACAATTACCAACCAATCATGCATTGAGGCCCAATGTAGAAAATATTAAACTTGCCAATCGAACTAGAGGTATAAGTATATCTAAATAATGCATGCAATAGAAAGTTATTCTGTTTCTCCATATATAGCAATTTGTTAACTATTCTTAAAAGAGGGCTGCCCGCTCCCGTTGCTCATTGATTAGCTAATTTGTTTTTTATCGGTATTCGCTTTTGCTGCGCAATTCCTAACCTCTCCCTTAAGGGAAAGGGATAAGGAATTAAAATCGTATATTTGTAGTATAAACTGTCTTTGGGCTTGAAATGAATTGGAAGAAACATATAACCTCGGACCCTAAAGTATGCCACGGGAGAGCCTGTATTAAAGGTACAAGGGTTATGGTTTCTGTTATATTAGATAATATGGCAGAGGGCTTAGATACTGAAGAGATATTAAAAAGTTATCCTTCACTCCATAAAACTGATATTAAGGCGGCCATAGCATATGCAGCTGAATTATTGCATGAGCGTATAGTATCGCTTGCCGGATAAACATGCGGTTCAAAATAGACGAAAACTTACCATCTGATTTGGCCAAATTGCTTAAGCATTCGGGGCATAATGTACGCTAAAAAAGAGATTTTCATTTCGTAAAACCCACATTCTGTAAATAGTGTGTGGCAAGACGCGCCTTCCCCTTTAGGGGAAGGACGGGATGGGGCAAATTGTTCCCTGCATCTTGTTAAACCCGCCTTCTGTAAATAGCTGGTCGCAAGAGAAAATGGATTAGTGAAACGTGCATCCGCCTACCGGCGGATAGCGAAGCGGCAAACAAAATTCTGTTTGAGTCCGCCTGCGGACGAGTTTATTTTGTTTAGTGAAAGGCAAGACATTTTCAAGGTATTTACAGAAGGCGGTGACCTTTTCGTTCTTTTGGGTGGGAGCCAAAAGGGCATAAAAATACTGAGATTGTTCACTGATTATCTAACTATTCATGAAGGAGTTCACGAGCCCTGCGGGGTTGCCGCGCTATGCTCGCAGTGACGGGAACATACCCACCCCTACGCCCCTCCGCAGGAGGGGAATTGTTAAATATTCTTAAAACTGGGATTGGCTGGCAAATGCAATACCCCGTGTACCAACACGTTATTATCTTTACGTTTTATGAACCGTCGTACTATATTCCTGTTTAGCTTTTTTGTAAGCCTGGTATTGCTAGCCCTTATAGTGGTGCAGCTATACTGGATAACCAATGCCATAAAGCTAACCGAGCAGCACTTTGAACAAGATGTGAACGATGCCCTTAACAATGTGGTGTATCGCCTCGAAAAAAGCTCTACGGCAGCCAAGCTCACCCAAAAGTTCAACTTCCGCAAGCAGGCCATTCGGTGGATGTCGCCGCCTACTACCAATGCCAAGGTTACCAAAATGCAAAAGGATAGCATGGACCGGGCAGGCTATAGCATTAGCCCCAATATGTCGAGCGTAAAGGTGGTGGAAGAGGTAAACTCTGATACCAATGGCATAGTAACGGGCAAAATGAAACGCAGCTATTTTTCCCGCGATTCGGCTAAGGGCAGCGACTTTAGCACGGGCCTTAAGTTCGATAATGGCTTTGTAAATTCCGATTCTATAGATAAAACCCTGCAATGGGCCACACACCGCAGCGATGTTATGACCGATATCTTCGACGAGTTGGTGAGCATTAACGTGTATCACGATGTTACCGCCCATACCGATACTGCCCAGATAGATTCCCTTGTCCGCACTGCCCTTGCCGACCAGAATATTTTCATACCCTACCGCTTTGGTATTTTAAACACTACCGAAGATACAGTTGTAATGGCATCGCCGGGCAGCATAAAATCGCACCTGCTGCAATCGCAATTCAAGGTAAACCTGTCGCCTAAAAATGTATTTATAAAACCGCGTTACCTGTCGCTCTACTTCCCATCGTCTACCAATTACAGTCTTAGCAAGCTTAAAATAGTGTTGCTGAGTTCGGTAGCGCTTATCATAATAATAATTGGTGCGTTTTACTTTACCATATCTACCATATTCAGGCAAAAGAAATTATCGGAGATAAAGAGCGATTTCATTAACAATATGACCCATGAATTTAAGACGCCGATATCAACAATTTCACTGGCAAGCGAAGTGTTGCGCGATAAATCGATAGAAAAGTCGTCTGATAGTATTGACAGGTATCTTGGGATAATAAGCGCTGAGAATAAACGCCTTGCCGGACTGGTGGAAAACGTATTACAGGCGGCAGTATTAGACCAGGGTAAACTGAAACTGAGGATTGAAGAAACCGATGTACATAAAATAATTGAGAACGTGCTGCAAAGCTTAAACCTGCAAATACAAAGCAAACAGGGTGAAATAACCACCAGCCTGCAGGCACAGCGCTATTCGCTTTTTGCCGATAAAATGCACCTGGGCAATATTATTTATAACCTGGTTGATAATGCCCTTAAATATTGCAAAGAGGCTCCGCGTATCAATGTATCTACCAGCAACACACCCGACGAACTTATTGTATCGGTAAGTGATAATGGCATAGGCATACGCAAAGAAGATCAGAAGAAAATATTCGAAACCTTTTACCGTGTACCTACCGGCAATGTGCATAATGTAAAGGGCTTTGGCCTTGGCCTTAGCTATGTAAAAGCCGTTGTAGAAAAACATGGCGGCCACATAGAAGTGGAAAGCGAACCCAACAAAGGTAGCACCTTTATAGTGCATTTACCGTTTAACACAACTGCAAATTAAAAATTAAGAATTAGTAATTAATAATTGAAAACCAATAACAAACAAAGACATTACTACTTATTAATTGCTAATTAAAAAAATATAAACCCGCTCTAAAGAAATTGCTAATTATTAATTGTTAATTACTAATTAAAACAAATGGAAACCACTAAGACCCGCATTTTACTAGCCGAAGACGATGAAAGCCTCGGAATGTTATTGAAAGATTTTCTGCAAGCAAAAAGCTACGATGTGCAGCTATGCGCCAATGGTAAAAAAGCTTTCGATGCTTTCTCCAAATCTACCTTCGACCTTTGTGTGCTTGATGTGATGATGCCGGAAAAAGATGGCTTTACCCTTGCTAAGGATATCCGCCAGGTGAATAAGAGCATACCGGTAATTTTCCTCACTGCCAAAAGCATGAAGGAAGATATTATTGAGGGCTTTAACAAAGGTGCTGACGATTATATTACCAAGCCTTTCAACACGGAAGAATTGCTTGTCCGCATACAGGCTGTATTGCGCCGTATGAAGCCTAAGAACGAAATGCAGGAGGAATTTCAGATTGGGCAATACAACTTCAATTATAAAAATCAGAGCCTGGTAATAAAAGGCAAAGCCCAAAAACTTACTACCAAAGAAGCGGAACTGTTAAAGCTGCTCTGTGCTAATACCAACGATGTGCTGGACCGTAACTTTGCCCTGAAAGCAATCTGGCAGAACGATAGTTATTTCAGTAGCCGCAGTATGGATGTATACGTTACCAAACTCCGCAAATTCTTAAAAGAAGATCCTAAGGTGCAGATAATAAATATACATGGCAAGGGCTTTAAACTTTATATAGAAAAGAACTAAAACAATATGAAACTTGTTCCTTACATACATTTTAATGGCAATTGCCGCGAAGCATTAGAGTTTTACCGCGACTGCCTGAATGGCACTATCGAATCTATGCAAACCTTTGGCGATGCACCTGCTATGAAGGTTGATGACTCTTTAAAGAATCATGTCCTGCACTCCGTATTTAAGTTTGGCGACAACATTCTAATGGCATCGGACACAGCCGGTAGAACAGTTGTGGTGGGTGATAACATTCGCCTGAGTATTGATATACCCGAAGCCAAAACTATGGATGCCATATTCAATAAAATGGCTGTTGGTGGCAAAATTACCATGCCTCTGCAAGATACCTTTTGGGATGCCCGCTTTGGTATGCTGGTCGATAAATTTGGCATAGGCTGGATGTTCAACTGCGACGAGAAGAAGAAGTAAATCAGTCTATTCTCCACTTTAATTTTTGGTTTTTTCAGCCAGATTTCCTATCTTTGGGTTACCACTCACATGATTAGGAAAGTGTTTGCCATATTTTTATTTGCACTGTTGTTTACAGGTTTTTCTGCTTGTAAAAAAGCAACAACTGATCCTTATTGCCCCGAATGGACATTCTACATCCCTAACGGATTTGAACCCAATGGAGATGGCATTAACGATACTTTTTCGCCCAAGGGAACCGGCATAATAAATTTCGAAATGTGGATATATGACCAAAATGGTTCTCAGATATTTCACACTACAAGTCTTAATATGCCTTGGGATGGAACAGTGCAGGGCGGTTCTATTACCATTTGCCCTGAGGGTGTATATACCTACCTTATAAAAGCTACCGATTCATGCAGTTATAACCATACCTATACCGGTGCTGTAACCTTACTCAAATAATTTATGAAGAAAGTCATTTACCTTTTACTCCTACTAGCAATAAGTAGCAATTTGTTTGCACAGGACCCTGCTTTTTCTCAAAACTATGCCAACCCGCTTTATCTGAACCCTGCCTTTGCAGGCACTTCAAATAACCAGCGCATTGGTATGAACTTCCGTGATCAGTGGCCCAATATTCCCGGAACAATTGTTACCTACAATATATCATACGACAGAAATATTATTGATTCCTCATTCGGAATTGGCATACTCGCTAACCAGGACAGAGCAGGGCAAGGCACAATGATTACGGATAATATTTCTCTTATTGAATCCTATCAGTTTCATATTAAATCGTTTACACTTAGCTTGGGAATTGAAGGCACATGGCATTATAAAAGTTTTAATTATAGCAACTTAACTTTCGGTTATCAAATTGATCCCACTCGAGGCTTTATTTATAATAACAATGAAACCCCTTTAAGAACCTATGTAAGTGTCCCTGATTTTTCTGCCGGCATACTTGGTTATGGTAAATACTATTTTGCGGGCTTTGCAATGAACCACCTTACACAGCCAGATGAATCGTTTGCAACAGGTGCAAGTCCTTTACCTATTAGATATACTTTTAATGCAGGTGGCATGATACCTATTGGCGGTTTTACTATTTCTCCAACCTATATTCACACTCAGCAGCAAGACTTTACTGAGGACGTAGTAGAACTTTATGCCATAAAATGGAACGTAACCTTAGGTATTGGTTACAGGTTCCAGGATGCTATGATCTTTACCTTGGGGTACCAACGCAAATGGCTGCGTATAGGCTATAGTTACGATTATACCACCTCCTCGCTTGGCAACGCTACCGGCGGAAGTCAAGAGGCATCTCTGGCTATATTACTGCATTACAAATCGCCTAAACTGGTAAAAGTATCGGGTATTAACTGCCCTGCTTTTTAGGAATTGTTTCCAGATTCTTCCCTATCGGCAGAAGTTTATTTTCTCTTGCCGCAATAATACTTAGCAGCCTTTTCTAAAATCATTATATTTGCGCCCCCGTTGTAAAAAACTACGGCAATGGCGAGGTAGCTCAGTTGGTAAGAGCGCCGGATTCATAACCCGGAGGTCGAGAGTTCAAATCTCTCCCTCGCTACACACTTAATCTTATTATTAAAACGAGAAGTTAAGGTTATAGCCGTTCTGGCTGAACCTTGGGTTTACAATGTTATTGTAAATTGATCCGAAGCTATATTTAATCCCCACAAAAACATAGTACTGGTATTGTGTAGGTAGTGCTTTGGTACTCAATAGTATCTGGGCTTCTGTAGCACCACTGGCCGGCAAAAATATTTCGTTATTAACCAATGATGCATTACCTCCTACAGCCACAGTAAAGCCCTCAAACAAATTAAGACTGAAGCCGGTAGAAAAAGTCAGATTATTCTTAGAAAAATCATAAAAATAGTTTGACCCGTCAAGCGATAAGAAAAGTGAACCCCATGGCTCTTTGTAATTAATCGAAGCCAGCAATTCTTCGCCCATATATAAAGTATGGGTTTTGCCATAAATGGTACTGTCCTCATACACGGAATTTTCAGCATATAGATAGTATAGCAAACGGAAAACCTTATGCGTGGCCTGGCTGTATGGGAATATGGAATATTCAAGCCCAGGTTGTACTCTTTCCTGTGAGGTAAGGTTATTAAAGGTACTGCTGGTAAAAGAAGTGTTTATGCCCCAGGAAAAATGCTCATTTATACTCTTTACATATAGCCCATTAAAGTTGATCGATTGAGATATGCTCTTAATAGTAGAATCGGCAGAAATAATATAATAACCATAGTTATACCCGATATTGGCACCTAAACTGATCTTCCAGTCGGCCGTCACTTTACTGGCTTGCAATACACCATTAATATTAGTTGTGCCTGTAAGCTGTTGTCCGTTAAAATTGCCAAAGCCACCGCAAGTAAACAACCAGCCTCTCCATTTATCATATATCTGAATAGGTTGAATCATTCTATTGGTGTCTATCGGGCACGAGATGTACATTTTACTGGCGTATGCTGTTTTAGCTATATACCTGATTAGGCCAAGTTTTATGGTCTGAACTATTCCTTTACGTGTTACGTCATCCGTTGAAAAAGAAGTAATGTCGTATCTCAATGTATCGTTTTGTCCTCTGAATTCCTTTTGTCCCTTAAATACAAACGTATATTCTGCACCTCCACTACCGGTCTGCAACGACGATACAATTATATCTACTTGAGCCTCCATACGATCGCGAACATAGTCGATGTATGTTAGCTCAGTTCTCAGGTAATCCATATCACAGTAGTTGCAATCCAAAAACACTTTTAACGCAAAGTTGCTATGGCTGCTATCAGGTTTCGCTAGGATATTATTCTGACCTTGGGCAATGAAGGAAATAAAAATGGGGATTATTAAAATCCACTTCAGCATTGCTTTAGTTAAGCGCATAGGCAAATTGTGAAAGCATTTAGTTCTTAGACGAATATCTGGTACCGTTTGTTACAACGCAATTACCTGATGTTGAGGGTAAAAGTAATAATGTCTCCTGAACAGGCTATTGATGAAAAAGGCTATTTCGGTTATAGTTACCCGACTTATAAATGGCGAATAAGAATTATTTAATGAGAGATAACCCTTCGGTTGCAGATTTATCACCCGGTGATAACCAAATTACCTTTTCAAAAAGAATTTTGGCCTCTCTGGTTTTACCCATTTGATAATTGGTCCATGCATACATAAGCAATCCGTCATAACTAAAGGGGTAAAGGTTCACAACCTTTTCGAAATATTTGTATGCAGTCGCATAATCCTTCTTGTCGTAATATATGTATCCCATTCTATAGTTAGCTGTGGTGTTTTGAGGGTCTATCGCAAGTATAGCTGTGTATTGATTAGCTACATCATCCATATTGCCAAGGGCCGCAGCCGGATACACATATCCTAATTTGGCTTCTATTGAATATGGCATCAGGTCCATAGCTATCTTATATGAGCCTATTGATTCTTTATACTGTCCCGCCTCATAATAAAGCCAACCGAGGCGTAAATTGATCTCATACGATTTCGCATCATATACTCCTTGTATTGCTGCAATAGCAGAAGTATAATCTTTTTTGGTTTCTTTATCGTAGCTGCTCGAAAAAGCTGTTGCAGTTTTATCTGTTTGAGCAATGGTTTGCTGAATACTGCATGCTATAATTCCTATGCAGAATAAAAGTTTGGTTGTTTTCATTAGGGTATGAATTTTAGTCCGATTATAAAAGCCTGGTAATTGTATTTGAAATTAGCTATTGATTCTACTTTGTTTTCTAGCTGGTATAGCCCATACACGCTTAAGTTTTTTGACAAAGATACCGAGCACTGGAAGGTCCAGCGCGAAGGCGTGAGGTCAAAAGAATTATTTACTATGTATCCATCTCCTTCTATCAGGTGATATACGCTGCTATTAAGATAACTGGCAGATAAGGTAAGGCTCTTAAAGGGCATACAACTTACGAAGGGGCTAATGGCAGTCTCATTTCCATACCTGCCTGATTCTACTAAATACCCTTGTGTGCCAATTATTAAACGGCTATTGCCAAATGGGAAATAAGAGATAGAGGCTGTCTGCATATATTGAGCATTACTGTCAATATTCGATATGGTTCCGCCAATTGTAAAATAAAAATGCCCCAGTTTTTTACGTGCCTGTAATGAGCCAATAAAATAATTTGATGAAGATGCTGATGGTGCAGGTGGCGGGGGTGGACGTGGGCCAATTCTTACAGGTGGCGGTTCTTGAACCGGCGGAGGTGTATTTTCTCTATATATCCACTGAAATGCAGGAGATATAAGCCAATCATTTTTCATAGGAACGTTTGCAAGCAAATAATACTGGAACTGTGAAGTCTTTCCACGAAATTCTGATTCAGTATAATAAGTAACAGCGTGAAATAAGGAAAATGAATTATTTACATAATGCCCTAGCCCGGCTTGTGCATATGTTGCATTATGAAAAAGTGTGCTGCTGTCGCTGGTTTTAATACCGCCTTCTATAATTACAAAACTGACTGCCGAAAGAGAATCTGTTCCTATCTTCCTTGCGAGTTCTTTGGTAAACAATTTGCTTAGCTTCCTTGCTTCTTCATAGCGGCCTGTATATATATAGCAGAAATAAAGATATTCCTCTGCAGTTGGGTCACCGGAAGAAAACTCAAGAGCCTTTTTAAATTGTTTATCGGCACTTAAATAATTACCCTGTTCATAATAAGCACAACCTATACGCATTCTCAAATAGTAATAATCATACCCTTGCTTAATAGCACTATTACCCAGCACAACAAGCTCTTTCCAGCTTTTATGAAGATATAGGTCGTAAGATTTCTCTTCAACCTGTGCCGAACTCATTTTTTCCTGCCCAAACATTTGTTCCGGGAAGTAAAAAAATGCCAGCATAATTAAGAAACTGAAAACTTTGCTTTTATGCATATTTCGTTTTCCCTTATTGTAAATTGATTCAATTTTTTCTCGGTAAGCTCCAGTTCAAACTGTATATCTCTCCTTATAGTATTACCGGCTTTAGCCATAGCTGAAGATGATAATATTACCCTACCCGGATTCATCAGGTCATCTACTTCTTTGTATACAGAACTATATTTTGCCTGAAGAAAAATATGAAATGGAGCTACAAAATCCTGAAGGAGTTTTATTGCCCCACCATGAAAACCTTCAATAGGCAAATCATCATTTACTTCCATGCCCTGGAAATAACTGAGCAGCACTTTGTGTGCACCCAGGTAAAAATAATAGAGCAGCGATTTTTTATCACCCACGAAGGCAGTGAAATAGTGAAGTGTTCCATTATTTACAAAATATGCCAGTGAACGGGTTGCGTGACAATAGATATAAGACTGGTTAGATGCATCTACAAAAACTTCCCATTTAATGTGGTTTGTTTTCTCTTCTCTTTGCTCTTCAATATCCATTACTATACCAGGTATAAAATGAAATGCCTGGCTTATAAATGGAGTTACTGCCGTAATAAGCACATTTTCGCCTTCCTGCGGATATTCAAAAGAATGAAATGAATAACTATTATCTCTATGGCCGGCATAGTACGATATAGGATATAAGATTGTTTTTGCCGCTACCAAGGCATTAGTCTGCAATTGGAAGTGGATATGAGGCTCAGGAGAACGTCCTGAATTACCGCAAGCTGCAAGAGCATCTCCCCTACTTACATAATCTCCAAGCTTTACTTTAAAACTGCCTTTTTTAACGTGGCTTATTTTACTGTACAGAAAATCGCTGTGTTTAATAATTATAGTGTTCCCCCAATTGTCTCCAAGGTTTACATCGCCTATAGGGTTATCATCAATTCCATCAATTAGGTTAACTACGTATCCTGCAGCCGGAGCAAGCACCGGAAGGTTATAACAGTAGAAATCAGAAACTTCCTTTCCGGGAAGTTTAAATGTTTTCTTTGTATCGTCAGTTACTACAAAATCCCAGGCATAGCGCCAGTCCTCTCTATGCGTTATCTTTCCTTCATGCCCCTGTGAAACTGTCCATTCCCCGTAAAATGGAAGCTGTATATGTATGTAAGTATCCTTTTTAAACCTTTCTGTTCCATAGCGGAAACCATAGAGGTTCTTTTCAGGAGAGAATTGCTGGAATATAACAAGATTTAATTTCCGCGGGGCATAACGATTGTTCAGTGCAAAAATTAAAAGTATAACAACCATAGTAAATGGCAGCGAGTAAAGTGGAAGTTGATACACACCTAATATCTTCCCCATTGCACTAATGAATAGGGCTATTAATGGTGCAGAGATTATAGCAAGCAAGTAAGTGCGTGGAGAAGGAATAAGGAAAAAACCTCCGATAGCTATTGCCGACAAAATATAGTTAAAGCCTATATAACTATAGTCAAGTTCAGATAAATTGCCTTGCACAAAATAACAAAACATATATCCTGCAAAGAACCCCAGAAAAGAAAGTGTAAATGAAATACGGGAATAAATAAGCAGGCCAATTGCAATGAGCAAGCCCGAAAGAATATTGTATTGGAAGAAAATAGCACCAAGCGATTTAAGGTAGACTTGTATTACAAAAGGCACTGAAAAGGAATTGATCTTTACATACAAATTAACTAATGTAGGCCCCCCAAGATTCCATAATTCATTGAAAGTATAAATGCCCCTTTCGCTTAGTTGCAAAGCACCAAAGCTACGTGCACTTAGCAACAATGTCCATACACCGAGTATAAAGGGTAGGCTAAGGAAAGGGACTCGATAAACAGAAGTAACCGAGGACAACCATACCGTTAATAGTAATGTGAAAAAGGAAATAAGAAAAAGAACAACTATAAAAGCAATACTGAACTTAAAGAACACTGCCATAGTTAATCCTACCAACAAAGAATTATAACTGTACGTGCCATTCTTTACCAGGTATGGATTATAGCTCATCCAATTTGCAAACATTATAGCAGCCAGGGCGCTTATTAAACCACTGACACCTGTAATAGGATCGGAGAACGAAGCCAGCAGCAAAAGAACTGCAAACAGGCGATTATTCGAGAAGAATATCTGGCTATAACTTCCCAGCAATCCATTCCCGAAAACCGAAAAGGTATTATTTAGTTTTTCTCTAAAACTCACAATTTGAAATCTTTGAGGTATTTAGGAAGCACTTCATCCGCTTCAATACTTTGCAGTGTCTCCCGGTTGCGTATTACATGCACATTCTCTTCCATATCTATCAATACTATTGCAGGCCTCAAAGCTATAAACTGCATCCATTGCGTCATATTGTATGCTCCTACACAATGTACCACTACATTATCATCTCGTTTAAGTGGTGGCAGGGTAACATTCTCTCTTATTACATCTATGTTCATGCAAAGCGGACCATATAAAACTGCATCTTCAGTATACTGACTGAACTCTTGTGCAGGGCTTATCTTATGGTCATACCAAAAAGAGGTGAACATTATATTCACTCCAAAATCCATAATAGTAGCACGCCTTCCGTCAGCTAAGCGCTTATTTGAGATTACTGTACCTAATAGGTATCCTGCTTCATCTATTAACGCTCTGCCTGTTTCAAGTATAAGCAGTGGCAGTTCATTTTCAACAAAGCCGGCATTAAGTATGGCGGTACAAATGGCTTCAGCAAACTGATCGAAATTTGGTGATCCGTCAACTCCCTGTAAATATGAACCTTTCAGTGTATTTTTAGAGGCAAAACCTCCGCCCATATCAATATACTGTATGTTCTTATTATACTTCTTTTTGATATTAAGCGCCAGGTCAGATAACTTAGAAGCTGCCACACCATAAGCACTTGGGGCAAGCATAAAAGTACCTATATGGCTATGTAATCCAACAAGTTCCATGCAATTGTTAAGCATTATTTTGTTAATCGCATCCCATGCCTGGCCATTCTCATAGTTGAACCCAAAGCGGTCCCACATCGGGTATATGCCTGTATCCATATTCACCCTTATAGCTACTCGCGGCTTCTTGTTCATTTCAGTAGCCAGTTCCTTAATAAGATATAACTCGTCAAGGTGGTCAATATGAAGCAGGGAATCATTTTCAATAGCTAATCTCAAATCCTGTTCTGTTTTATCAGGGCCATTGAAAATTATTTTTTTACCAGGAACTCCATTCTTAAGTGCCTTCTGGTATTCAAAGCCCGATACTACTTCACCCCACGATCCTTCCTGGTGAAATACATTGCACACGGCATTCATATAATTGGTCTTATAAGACCACGCAAATTGCACCTTAGGATACCTTGTCTTAAAAGCCCTATTAGCATCACGGAATGTTTGCCGTATAGTTTTTTCAGATATTACAAACAGCGGAGAGCCATGTTTGCGGATAAGTGATTTCACAGAATTTCCATCAATGTGAGTAACCGGTGCATATTCGGTTTTGGTTCCGAATTTGTTCATTACACCCACATTCAAGCGTTGAATTACAGGGCGTTCATATTGCATTTTCTTCATGGTGTTCAAATTTTAAAGCTCCCCGAGCGTTGATATTTTTTCAAATTCATTCAGGCCTACAATCAAGTCATATGAATAGCGGACAAATAGTTTGCCAATGTCATATTTATTCCATGGTTTTACCTTTTCTCCCAATGCCATTTGCACTAAGGCTTCCGGGTGATTTTGTCCACAGCCTACAGCCAGGTATACCCACGCCGGAAAACGAGGGTTGATCTCAAGCAAATAATAATCTCCTTCCGAATTTTTTATTATTTCCAGTTCCATCCCTCCCCTCCATTTGGTTGATTTAATGAGCTTTCTGGTAATCTTCATAAGCTCTGCATCATTAATTGAAATACCCGACCATGCTTTGCCTTTATCAGTTATATATTGCTTCCGCATGGCAACAGCTCCAACTGTATTGCCAAGCCCATCGCCAATAGCGGTGACATTCACTTCCTGCCCGTATACAAATTGCTGAATGATGATAGGAAGCCCCCATTTAGCGCTTATCTTGTTAAAGTGGGTCACTACCTGTTCGGGTGTATAGGCAATGGATGCATCGTAGAACTTACCCTTAACTACCAGCGGATAACTAAACTCCTGGCTGAGAGATGGTATTTCAGATGTGCTGAATATCATTTTACTATATGGCACCTTAATCTTATGCGTTTTGCCAAATTCCGGCAGATTGGATTTATGCCTTTCTTCAAACTGATCGATTGTTGGAAGAAAGGTTCTAATTCCCATTTCCTTTTTCAGTTGATCGCCTAGTTTAATAAAGTTAAAAAGCTCCGCATCAAAATTTGGAATGATCACATCTAGCTTTTCAATACCATGAATGTATTTCAATCTGGTCATCAGGCTAGCCTTTCCCGATGAAGGGAATGGTATCTGGTAGGTTTTATCTACCAGGTCGTGCATATAAATGCCCGGTTCAAGGGTCTCATAAGAGAGACCTATGATGCGCACATCGAACAATTTGCTCTCGCGTAACGCTCTTATAACAGGAACACCGGGGCCAGGGCTGTCGATTGCATTGAGGCCGGTTACGGCTACATTAATCTTTTTCCTTTTCGTCCCCATCGGTAAGTTTAAGTTTAGCGAGCATATTTATAAAGTCGTAACAATCCTTTTCAAAGGATACATCATCTATCATGTACTTTTTGGTGGTGGCTGATTTTATTTCCTCAGGTGTTTTACCTTCTTTAAGCATCTTTATTATTTCGAGGCCTATTGGGTTAGTAGAAAAAGAATCACCCGTAGAAGGGTCGAATACAAAGCCTGAGTCGCTCAGAGCTATGTTGCGTTTTATTTTCATTTCTATTATTATTTAAAGTGTAAACGATTAAATATGACACAAAAGTCTAACATCCCAAGATTCTTTCTGTCATAGTTTAAAATAAATATGTAATGAAATTCTGTAAAGCTACCTACCCAAGAAGGTTATCCAAGGGCTTCCTGTCCTTTTGTTTCAGGTTCTTATACTCACTAACGGTATAGCCCGTTGTATGCTTAAACTGGTTGCTAAGGTATTGCACACTGCTATATCCCATCATATAGGCAATTTCACTAAGTGTAAGCTGGTCGTAGCTAATAAGCTCCTTTATCTTTTCAACCTTAATTAGTATAATATACTTCTCAAGCGTAGTCTTGGTTTGCTCGGAAAAGACCTTGCTCAAATGCAAATAAGGCTGCCTTAATTTCTCACTCAGGTAATCGGAATTACGAATGAGTGATGTTTCGCTATTACCATAGAAGATAAGCTGTATAATGGCGCTTTTAATTTGTTCTACCAGTATTTTATCTGTGTCTCTAAGAAGTTCAAAACCGTTTCTTTTGAGAATAACATCTATTGAATCAAGGCCAATTACCTGGGAATCAAATTGTATGTGAGCCTCCCCTAAACCTACGTGATGGACTTCAATAAATCCGGTCCTCTCCAGTTCCTGCTTAACCAGCTTTATACAACTCTGCCCTACCATATTCTTAATGGATATGTGGGCTGTGGTATTCTTAAAGTTGTGCTTTTGCATATGATTGGGTTTCAAGGCAATGCCAGTAACCCATAGTTGCAAAAGTAATTATATTGCTGTAGCTAGCCGAATCAAAAATTGTCTTGAAAACCTAAAAGATATTAAACAATCGCCTTTCTAACCTTATCCTTAAACTTGGGTGAAGGTTTAAAAATAGGAACATATTGTTCAGGAATTGGATACGCTTTGTTATTGTTTATGTCCCTGGCAACTTTGGCAGCGCGTTTCTTGGCGTAAAAATTCCCGAAACCCCTAAGGCTAACAGATTCCTTTTTGGCAATCTGATCTTTTATCCTTTCCATGAATGCTTCCACGGTTGCTTCTACAACAACCCTTTCTATACCTGTCTTCTTTGCTATTTCAATTATCAGTTCTGCCTTTGTCATTGCTTTTATTTATTAGATATACTATTACATAAAGCCCGTCTATTTAGGTAGATGAGTTTTAACCTTAAATCGTTTGGTCTGAAATAAAATAAATGTGATATTTTTCTTATAAAAAGTAATAACTCATCCCGCTTCCCCTCTCCTTACAGGTGGAGAGAGGAATTACTGTGGGGGGGGTGCGGGAATGAGTATACTACTATTTTAAAGCCGGTAATTCGGCTAATATGTATTAGGCTATAGAAACCTTATTGGTATCGTTTCCTTTCCAGAACTTCCTTAACGGATTAAAAACCATAACTTCTGTATTGTACTTTTTTGAATATCGGCTTGTAAACCAGGTATTATTACTTGCTTTAATTTTTATTGGCTTGGAGCCTCTGTTTTTATCTTCTCTCTTTTTGAACATATGCTAATTCTTTTTTTGGTTCAACAAAAATTAAAACGGTCTGCTATCCCTAGGTAAAATGACCTTAACCACTTTTTATTATTCACCGGATCAGCTTTCAACACTTTCTTTTTTTTATAGTTATAATATATTTCTACATAAAAATCATATAATAAAAACAGCCTTGCCTCGATATTATCATCTATCACTTTCTTAACTAAAAATACTCCTGCATTATCGATAATAGCCACCCTCGAAACTAAATTGAATCTGCAGTATTCTTCCATTGTTAAGGTCATACTCTTTTATATGATTTTCCCCCATATTCCTATAATTTAAATAATATTTAAGACCTGTTCCATCTGTCATTTTCACAAACTATTTGCAGTTTCTTCAACTACGTTTATTGATGATACTACTTCCAATGAATAATTATCCTTAGCCTGCATATATGCAACTATGTCTATAACTTTTGCACCGTATTTCTGCTTCTCGGTAGAAGCCGATAATCCTAAGTTTATAGCTTTCTTCCCCAACATTCTTGCTCTTTCAATAACACGATACACTACCTGTTTGTAGCATTTATATTCTTCCTGAAAATCATAATCAATTCCCACTATCATCGGGTTATATTTTTCTTCCGATGCATAACAAAACACCACAGCCACAGGCTTCCTTTCCTCCCGCTTATCGAATTCAGGTTTTAAACTCAATGTCATCACTTCCCAATTTGGGTCAGATATCATATTCTCAAATAACGTATACGGTAACTGGAAAGTGTTTAACAAAAGGCTCTTAGATTTTACATTCATATATAAACTATACAAATGTTCTATCTCACTCTGTGTTGCGCGCTGCATAATCTCCACTTCATATTTATCGGCATAGTCCATCACATCTCTGCGTATATGCCTGCGCGAACGTGTGCTTAATGTAGCTACAAACTCTTCTTTATTGCTCCAGTTAAACGTATCAATAACGTGTGTTGCAGGCATTCCTACTTTAAAATATCCATTATCCATTAAGAAGTTGTCCATTTCTTCGTCACCTTGCTTAAGATCCCTTAGCAATGTACCTGTAGCCTGATTTTTTTCTTGCAATTGCGCCATTTTTTCCAACAGCATATTCATTGCAGCTTTCCATAAATCAGAACTGCGGTCTATATATAAATGGTCGCCTTCGGTTAATAGCGAGCCCATTGCAACAAGCTTAGAAGTCAGATAATAAGGGTCGTTCAAGGCTTTGCGTTTTGCTTCTACCTGAACAGATACACCTCCCGGAGCAAGCATATCATCTTTCCACAAGGCAGTCGTTAAGAATGTAGCCAGTATCGGTTTTGAGGTCCTATCTCTGATTATTATATAATCGAATTCCCAATTATTTTCGGACTTTTCACTTCCCGTAAATGACCTTTCAAGGAAATTGAGTCCATCCCAGTCGAATGAACCGCGGTTAGCCAATAAACTATTCCATTCCTTCTTATCTATTTCATTAATGGAAGTAGTATGTTGTATCTCTAATCCTGATTTGTTCTCATCAATAGCAATTACTTCCTCCAATAATTTATCCACCGGCTCTTTCATTTTAAAGGCCTGGTATATTTTACTGATTGGGAAGTTTTCTTCCTTCAATACTTCAGCATGGTGGTGCGCTAAGGCAGTTACCATACTTTCTATTTGTTGGAACGTATGAAGCTTGGTAATGGTGAATCTTATACCTGTGTTCTTAATAGGAACTCCCGGGAAGATACCTGCATTAACATAATAGCCATCTTCAATCATCCTACTTATTATGCTGTAGCCAATTTTCGGAAGGCTTACACCAACAAAGAATATTGGAGTAATGGACTCAGCAACAAGCGGCAGGCCATATTTTTTAACAGCAAGGTTGGTGAACCTTATATTTTCATTCAATTGCTCCTGCAGGTCACCAATTTCTTCCGACAAATGAATTTTTGCAGAAGCTATTGCTGCTCCCAATCCAGCTGGCTGCATAGGCCCCGAGGTTACAAGGCTACTTCCACAGGTTCTAACTTTATACGCCATTTCCTTAGTAGGAAAAACTGCTACTCCACCACCCGTAGCAAAAGCCTTAGCAAGTGATGTTATCAACACCATCCTTTCATGAATCGGTTTCTGCCCTAAAGCATAACCTCTTCCATATTTACCAAAACAGCTCATTCCATGCGCATCATCTACATAGTAATGAAGCTCAGGGTATTTGTTCATTAACTCATAAACTTCGTGGATAGGTGTTACATCTCCATACATAGAGTATACGCCATCGGCCATATACCATATTTTACTATGCTTTTGGCGCAGAACTTTAATTCGCTCTTCCAGCAAATCCATTCGGTTATGCCGGATAAGTTCGGTATGAACACCCTTGGTTTTCACAAGGTTTACAGCAGTATGAACTGAATTATGTACTTGGTGGTCTAGAATTATTGCATCCTTATCATTTACTAAAACAGGTATTACACCTATGTGTCCCAAAGTAGAAGTAGGCGTAACCACTGTGTGTGCATCGAATATCCTATCAAACAAAGATTCCAGTTCCTGATAATAAACTGGCGACATGTATGCTCTTGATGAAGAGAATTGAGTGCCATAATTATCTATGGCGTCTTTTGCTCCTTGTCTTAGCCTTTCATCAAACTCCAATCCGAGATAACTGCATGAACCGAAATTAATCACTTCCTTTTCCTTTCCTCTATCAAGAAGTAATGTATTGCCGGTTAACTTCCGGTTAGCTGTATTAAGATGCATAACACCATTCTTTGCCCCATAGTTCAGCACTTCAAAAATTATGTCTATGGGAGGCGCTGTTTTTTTCATGAATTGGTATCTCTAAGTATTGCCTTTAAAAATTCATGCGACAAAATTAGATAGCCCGATTATTAAAAACATCAGTATAAATACCTAAAATAAAATGGGAAACACTAGGTATTTATACCTAGGTATAAATACCTATTTTAACATATCTTTGACCCTTTAATGTGAATAGTGATTACCTTTACCAATCATGGAAGCAGAACCAATACCTGGTAGTAATAAATGGGAGACGCCTTTCGCTTTAGTCGAAATTAAGGATGGTATATATTTTTGTACTTACAAAAAAGGAGTATCAATTACTCTTGAAGATGCAAAGTATTTGATAAAAAACAGGAAGATCTTTACGCAAAATGTGGCATATCCTATGCTGATACTGGACGATGGAATTAGTTTTATTGCCAAGGAGGCCCGAGATTATATGTCAAAAGAAGGTACGGAAGATGTACTAGCCGGTGCCTTTGTTTTAAAATCGGTATACAGTACCTTTCTCATCAACTTCTACCTTAGCGTTACCCGGCCCAAAGTACCAAACAAAATGTTCACAGACCCTGCAAAAGCTCTGGAGTGGCTTGTACAGTTTAAGCCAAAAAAGTAAACTTCCGGTTCATTTTAGATTTATTAAAAGACCCCAAAGCACATGGACCCGCGGCTAGAAGAAATTAACAGACTGCTTATCAATTACTCTATGGGGGAGTTTGATAATAAGATAAATACATCAGACAAGCAGGATGAAATAGATGCCTTCATCAGCAACATTAATATGCTGGGTGAAGAGCTGAAGATATCTACCATATCACGCAATTATTTCAATAACATATTCAATTCGGTTTCCGATATGTTATTTGTATTAGATAATAGTGGCCTTATAAATAGTACCAACAGGGCCGGTACCGAAAAACTAGGGTATGCTGAAAACAAATTAAAGGAAAGCTCTATTGGTATAATTACAAAAGAGAAAAGCCATTTTTTCGATTTTATTAAAAAGGAACTGGACAGATATGCGGAAGTGATTAGCTTCGATAGTAATTTGCTTACAGCAAAAGGCAAGGAAGTTCCTGTAAATTGTTCATGCAGTTATCTGTTTAATCAAAACAAAGAAAAAATAGGGTACTTACTTATAGCACGTGACCAGTCTATACTGCGAAAATATGAACAATCACTCATAGAATCGGAAACAAAATACCGCAACGTATTTGAAAAATCGAGCGATTGCCTATTCATTATTAGTCATGAAGGAAAGCTGATTGATATAAACGATGCCGGTGTACAATTATTAAAATTCCCAAAAGAAACTTTATATACCAAAACATTTTTTGATCTTATTTCTGACACAACTGAAAAGGAGCTTTTTGAGAAAGAATTGCGCACAAAAGAATTTGTAGTTGACTTTAAGCTTAAAATTATTGACAAGTATAATTCACCTATAAACTGTCTTGTTTCAGTAAGCAAAGCATATAATAAAATGGGTGAGCCCGTAGGGTACCAGGGCATTGTAAAAGATATGTCGAGACAAAGGGAAATAGAAAATCTTTTAGTACGTACCGTATTAGATACACAAGAAGCCGAAAGGAATAGGGTAGCAAAAGACCTTCATGACAGCCTTGGGCAGAAATTATCAGGCATCAAGTTTCATATTGAGGCACTTAAGGCAATGCAAAAGAATGCAGCCGATACAAAGTATGACGCTATCCTTACCCGTTCGAAAGATGCATTGAATGATGCACTGGTTGAATTATCGAACATTAGCTTTAATATAATGCCGGGTACATTGCAAAATTTCGGGCTTAGTTATGCTATTAAGGAATTATGCACAAAACTTAAGCTGGGCTCTACCACTTTATTTGAAGTTAGTATAGAAGATTCTTTTCCTGCACTTGACAAGGCACTGGAAATGACCATATTTAGAATAGTACAGGAATTCATTAATAATAGTATTAAACATGGCAACGCAGCCAAAATAAGTATTCATATGGATGCTGCTATTATTCCCGGAAGCGTATTTTTACATTTACAGGATAATGGAAAAGGGTTCGATACGAAGAAAATTACAAAACCCGGAATGGGCCTTAAAAATATGAAATCGAGAGTGGATTCTTATAATGGAACTTTAAATATTGACAGTAAAGAAGGCTGGGGGACCAAATATGAAATATTAATACCTTACACTAATATTGCCAAATAACCAATCATGAAAACACTCAAGATCTTACTTATTGATGATCATAAAATGATCCGTGATGGTTTGCGTTCCATGCTTGAATCGCAAGAGAATGATTACAAGTTCGTAATAGATGAGGCAGAAACCGGTGAAGAAGGGGTTATAAAGGCAAAGGCACATCCCGATATTATTATTATGGATTACCAATTGCCTAAAATGAGTGGGGCAGAAGCAGTTGCTGTAATTATGAAACATAACTCAAAAGCCAGGATAATTGCCCTATCTAATTACAATGAATATATGTATATAGATAAGATGGTTAAAAATGGGGTGAAAGGTTTTATTTTAAAGAATATAGGTCCAGAAGAACTTATTAAGGCTATAGAAACTATTTTATCAGGTGCCCGTTATTTTTCAACTGATGTTGCTATGAAACTCATGACTTTTGATACCAGTTCAGAACAAATCAAGGAAATTACGCACGGTTATGAACTTGAACTCATTCTTTCTACCAGAGAAATGGAAGTGTTGAAACTTATTGCCAATGAGAATACAAGTGAAGAAATTGCAAAAGATCTAAACATCAGCAAAAGAACTGTGGATGCACATAGGCAGAATATTATGAATAAGCTAGGTGTAAAGTCTGCTGCCGGACTGGTTAAATATGCTGTTCTGCTCCTACCTCCTACCGCATCTAATTCAGATAAGACAAAGGCTAAGAGCTAGTCCAAGAATTATTGCGTATCACATCTTTTTGCGATTGCACAGCCTAATAGGTTAAGATATTTTTGTAGGCATATCTAACCTATTTATACTCTTTACCTTATGAGAAAGCTGATAGTAATTTGCCTAGCACTATTTACCACAACATTTGTACATGCACAGTTCAATATATTTGGCAGCGCTAAAAGTGGGGCTGCTGACGCTGCGAACAGTAATGCTAATAATGCGGGAAGTAATGCAGTGAACAACGGCGTAAAAGGGCTTTTTAGTTCAAAGAAAAAGGCGCAACCTGCCGATACCACTCAAGCCGCAACAGAACAATCAAGTTCAACTACTGCAGCTACAACAACAGCTACCACTAGTTCAACTTCGGCAACTACTACCACAACTCAAACAACTGATGCTTACAAATCCTATTCTAACTACGACTTTGTTCCCGGTGATACAATAATTTTCTCTGATGACTTTTCAGATGACCAGGATGGCGAATTCCCTTCACATTGGAACTTGGATGCTGGCCAAGCCGTTCTGAACATGGTCGGTAAAGATGAAGCCTTCGCTCTTACTGAGGGCAATTATGTCACGGTATCACCCCGTATGAAAAATGATAATAAATCATACTTAACCAGTGGCTTTACTATTGAATTTGATTATTATGCCAATAATGGTTACGGGGCCTTACTAAGATTTAAGTCAAACAGTAGCAGCGGTGGAGGAGATGTGCGTTTTAGTAACGGCGGTAATGTCAATACCTCCTATTTCAATAAAGATTTTGGCGGTTCTTTCCCGGGCGACACAAAAGGATTTACGAATAATTGGCATCATGCTGCCTTTATTTTTAAGAATGGCACCATTAAATGTTATGTCGATCAATATCGTGTATTAGTTATGCCTAATGTAGTCTTTACACCTGGCTGGTTTCAGTTTGGTGGAATTGGCGACCAAACTAATCCAATACTTATCAAAAATGTTCGGGTAGCATCAGGTGGTAATATGAATACTATTGGTAAAACCTTTACCGATGCTAAAATTGTAACGCACGGCATTAACTTCGATGTAGATAAAGCCACTCTTAAGCCAGAAAGCATGGGAACCCTGAATATGATAATGAAGGTTATGAATAACAATCCTGACCTTAAATTTGAAGTAGACGGATATACCGATAACAGCGGAGATTCAAAACACAATATGGCTCTTTCACAACAACGGGCCGATGCAATTAAAGCGCAATTAATAAGTATGGGTATCGATGCCTCTCGTTTAACTACAAAGGGACTGGGTGCTACAAACCCCATTAGCACCAACGATACCCCTGAAGGTAAAGCCAATAACCGCAGGGTTGAGTTTGTGAAGGTCTAACTTTTCAGAATCTTATTTTCTTCTTTGATCCTAACGGTTAGCATTACTGCATTCAGCAGGGTAAAAATAATTGCAGTATAGTATAAATGAAAGGCAAGTGGAATGATTGCAATTTCTGCAACTACTACCATATAATTGGGGTGTTTTAGGAATTTATATGGCCCCTTGTTAACTAAAGCAACACCTGGAATATGGTATATCTTGGTGTTCCAGTATTTCCCTAGTGACATAACAACCCAGGTTTTAAATGCAAGCAGTAAAAAATAAACTACCAGTAATATTATACTATACGAGACGGTTGGCTTTGTGTAATACTCGAAGATAAGTGAGAGTATAAATAAAACATGTAATGCTACTATAACCGGGTAGTGTTTCTGTCCATATTCAATGGCACCATTCTGCAATAACCATTTCTCATTACTTTTTGAAAGCACCAATTCACCTATTCTCAATAGAATGATGAATGAAATAAAAAGAATGAAAGCCATTTAATTTTTCTTCATTGAAGCAGAACCATTTCGCTTGAGAAACCCGGGCCCAATGATACCATTAATCCGTAACCGTCTTGAAATCCTTTGGTAAAAAATCTCTCCAATACATATAAAACGGTGGGGCTGGACATATTACCATTATCATTCATTACTTCCCTGGTATTCTTCAGAAAATCTCCTTCTACCTTCAAGGCTATCTCATACGCTGCTAATACTTTCTTCCCGCCGGGATGAAAAATAAAATTCCTTATATCAGAAAGCCGTAGTTGGTGTTTCTCGAGAAAAGAAACAACATCCGTATGAATATTTTGAGAAATAATAGTTGGAATATCATGTGAAAACAATACCCGGAATCCTTCATCGAGAAACTCCCAGCCCATTATATCCAGCGTGTCGTAATATAATTTGCTTTGGGTGGCAAGAAATGTAAAGGCGTTTGTAGCTTTACTGGTACAATTATCTCCCTTAATAATACACGCCGCAACACCATCAGCAAATAAGCTCGACCCAATGAAATTACTTTTACTGTAGTCACTGCGTAAAAAGGTCAAGGAACATAATTCTACTGCCACCAATAACACAATGGCATCTGGGTTTGCTTGTGCCAAAATGTTTGCCTTTGAATAGCCCGCAACCCCACCTGCACAACCCAATCCAAAAATTGGAATACGGTTAATATTTTGATTCAGTTTCATGGCGTTAATAATACGCGCATCTAAACTGGGAGTGGCAAGCCCCGTAGTAGAAACAAAAATAATATCGGTAATTTCTTCCTTCTTAATCTGTGCCGAGGAAATACATTCCTCAATTACCTTTATAGAATATTCCAAAGAAATATTAATGTATTCGGCATTCTGATCCTGAAAGGTGTGCGCAGCGGAATAATAGTCGAGCGGCTTACAGAAGTTTCTCGTCTTTATTTCTGTATTGTCAAAAGCTGACAGCATTCTTTCCACTTGCGGAAAAGATGGTTCAAATAACCTTTTGGCACATTGTTTCACCTCCTGCTGATCAACTTTAAATGGAAACTCGACTTTTGATATAGCGGCTAATGATGGCATATTTAATGTTATAGTGACCCCATGATAAGCTGTAGTTCTTCTTTGGTTTTTCCTAATTTTATCTGAAGTTTATCCAGCATTTCATCTTTTTGGCATTCATCATACTTCAGGTCATTTTCAGTCAAGGCAACGAATCTTTCTTTAAGCTTCTCTTTTTGCTTATTCCAATTTATATTTGCCTCCGTGCTTTTCATTGTTCCAGGATTTATCATATACAAAGTTCAAGCCATTTCTCTTTAAATTGTTACACAATTCTCCTCAAGACTTATATAATTTACATCTAATCTTTAATTTCTGGTACTTTTCCATGTTGCACTAGTAGACTACTTTATCTGAACTAAGTAAAAAGAGCAAAGGCGTAGTTTCGAACCTAATAAACGGAGGGGGAATAAAATTCCCCCTCCCTATCAATTCTTAATTTTACGATCCAAAGAAAGTACTCCCGGTCCCACTAAGAGTAAGAATACCGATGTAAGTAATTGCGCCCAGTCAGCACGGGTTTCGTGCAACACCGCCCAAAAACCAACCGTGGGTGGTGCAGGTGGCAATGGCAACGGAGAGGTACCCAGGTAAAGACTGATCTTGGTAGATAAAATGGCAACTATCATTTGCAAAATAAAATAGAAAGAAGTTACCCGGGTAAGAAAACCAAATAACAGAAAAAGGCCTCCTACAATTTCACCAACTGCAATAATATGAGCCAATGTTTCAGGCATTGGAAAGCCCAACTTAGTAAAGCGCCCTACTCCCTGATTAGGATAAACAAACTTCAATATCCCTTCCCAAAAAAATACGCTTCCTGCCATCAAGCGTATAATGATAATTTCTTTGTAACCCCCAACAGGTGGGTTAAACAGCCAGTCAAATGTTCTTTTCATAATGGTTTAGTTTTGATTATGCTGCAAACATAATTTACCTGAATACCTCTATTTTACTTTTTAGATAATCGGTAACTTTAACTTGACCAAGTGCATTTCATCAAGCCAATTATGCCACTGGCGTAATTAATTTACATGCCGAATAATAATGCGTAATTTTAAATTCTAAAGCATAGATAATGTCTGCAAAAGGTAAGTATAAAGTTCCTCTTGAAATATCTTTTTGGGTTGGCTTATATATCCTTTGGGTACTTGTTTTTCAAAACAGAACAATTACCATAACCCGAACTATTGGTATTGAGTTTTGTTATTTGGTGTTTATAGCACTTAACTACTATTTCACCATTAATTACCTTATTCCCAGGTTCCTTAGTAAAAACATTTATGCTCCATTTATTCTTCTTTTTACTT
>DATHOD010000192.1:0-17349 GCA_035485295.1 Bacteroidia bacterium | reverse complement strand
GCGATCGGAATATAATCATAGCGATAACTGCCAATGCCAGGGCAATGGCGCCTACCGAGCCTATTATTACTTTTTGTCTTTTGCTATCAGCATCAGCCAAAGCAGTTTTATTTTCGTCTTCTACCTGTTTCAAGGCAAGCTGTTTGTCGTAATCGGCTTTGGCTTCTAACCTGCCTATCTGTTGGCTTTTATCTGCATTTGAAAGCGAATCGGCTATATCGGTACTTTGTTTTAAATACGTAAAAGCTTTTTTCCAGTCGCCCGTTTTAGTGTATAAAATAGATAGAGATGAATTACACTCCCTCGACATATCGAGGTAATGAATACTATCGGCAAGTGCTAACGATGAGGTAAGATATTTTTCAGCATCGGCAAAATCATTTTTCATAAGATAGGCTTCTCCAATGTTCCCAGTCTTATTTGCTATCTCACGTTTTTCACCAATCTCTTTCGATAATGCCAAGGACCTGGAGTAATAATCTAAGCCTTTATCATATTGCCCCATTTTTGCGTAGGTGTCGCCAATACTACCAAGCATCATGGCTATACCGCTCTTGTTTCCCAACTCTTTATAAAGGTCGTTGGCTTTTATAAAATAATTGAGGGCTTTTTCATTGTCGCCCAGCTTTTGGTAGGCAATGCCTATGTTGCCCGTAATATTAGCTATGTACTGCTTGTTCCCTAATTCTTCATCGGTTTTAAGTGACTTTAAATAGTACTTCAGCGCGTCCTTATATTGCTTTTCCGATGAATAAAGCAGGCCTATATTTGCTTCGTTACGCGCTGCACCCTGAACATCTTTGGTGTCGTAATTTATTTCTAATGCTTTAAGGTAATAACCCAATGCACCCGGGTAATCGCCCTGTTCCCAATATACAATGCCCATATTACCTAAGGTTTTAGCAACTGAAACTTTATCATTTAAATCAGTATAGCCCTTCAACGCAATTTGGTAATTTAAAAAAGCATCGGCATAGTTTCCTTCTTCGTCAGAGAATACAGCTTTGTAAAACTCTGTAGTTGTATATCCTCTTCTGTAGCCAATCTTATCAGCTAATGCCAACGATATTTTTGTAATAGAATCAGCCTTTTTATAATCAGATACTACTTCGAGTTGAGCCAGGTAGTTTATATAATGGCAAACCTTAATAGTATCATCTTTATCTGCCTGTAAAAGGTGTCGTAATGAATCGAGCTTATGCTGCTGGGCAATAAGTGAAGAGTGAAAAACTAAAAGTGAAAAGAGGAATAATAATTGAAAATGGATCCCGATAGCTATCGGGATTGAGAATTGAGAATGTCCCCCTTTGGAGGGGGCAGGGGGAGGAATTAATTTAAAGACGTCCTTTTTCATTTCCAATTTTCATTGAGTTTCATGACAATAAAGATAATATTCTCTGTTACACCTTATTAAGCGAATACTGTTTTAATTAATGGGGGCTTGAAATGCTACTAAGATTATGTTAATTTAGTTATTCTGAATATAAATCTGCATAAATGAAATTAAATAAAATAGTAATGGCAATAAGCCTTATAGGCTTAATGTTAATTGGCAACATTACATTTGCACAAAAGGCAGCTAAGAATGATACTATTTTACTCGCAGGGAAAATTGTAAAAGAACAATTTGAGCACAATAAGCCTGTTAAAGGCGTGTACGATTACTTTTTACAAACGAATGATAAGAAATATTTTGTGAAAACCTATAAAGCCAAATACAGCAAAGCAGATTTAGATAAATGGGTTGGGCAACAAGTAGAAGTGAATGCTGTAATTGTAAACGGAACTTGGGACGATAATGGCGAAGGACAAAGCAGGGGGGGGGGAATATGTGACTTTGCTCGATATCAAAAGGAATAACTGATGTTCTTTTATCTTGACATAAAAGAACCAAAAGGTCAAGACAGCCGAACGTAATCTTGGCTCAGTCGCCAAGACCGTGTTATTACGCCTTGTCTTCATAACACTTTACTGCGCCTGTCGTTTAATACAGAGGGATTTTACGAGAAATGTAAATTTGGATTATAGTGTTTTGATTTTTCAAAGTCTCCCTCTTGGGGGAGATTTAGAGGGGTAACTATTTCGAACTACTCCTTCCGTAAATATAAAGCTTGCCGCCACGCACAGTAGCCAGCCAGTTAACGATTTTTTGTTCGCCGTTTTTACAAAGAACAGGGCTATCGAATGATGTCTTTTCTCCGTCTTTTAATGCAGATAGGGTAGGTAATGAGCTATCCTTTAATACTTTTTTTACCGATTCCCCTCTCAGTTCAGATAATTCGTAGCCCAATAAAAGCTTGAACATTGGGTTCACTTCAACAAACACCATGGTTTCAATATTCACCACGCACATCAGTTCGTCGGTATAGTTAAACAGCATTATAAGGTTATCCATACGTTCGGTCTGTTCTTCCAGTTCTTTCTTTTTAAAGCTTATGGCTTTGTGCGAGTTCGATATGTCTTGCTTTACCAACAGCATATAAACGGAAGTGAGTACAAGTACAAACAATACTATTATGAGAAGGAAAATAGTTCGGTAGTTTTCAGCAACAAAATTGGTTACCGGAAGGCCAAAATAACTGGCGCGATATATTACAATAATGGCCAGGAAGCATATAACAAACCATATTCTGCCTTGCTTGCGGCTGGTATAAAATGCAAACCAGGGCAGGGTTATAAGTACTAATACTATCGGGCTCAGTATTCCGCCGGTGGCCAGTATAAGCGCACTTAATTCTACAAATGTTATGCTGATTAGTATTATGTATGTGAGGTAGGCTTTTTTATGAACGAACAACAACACAATATTGAAAAACACCCCAATAATATAAAGCGACATAATAGCCGGCAAGTTTTGCTTTATGCCGAATACGCTATATACCATTAGCAATAGCAAAGACATGAATACAACTATAATATAGCTGACAACCCTCAGCACAGCTATCTGCTGGTCGACTAGCTTTTGATATACCGGCTTGCTTTTATCCATGGGTGTGCCTTAAACAGGGTTGCACAAATATATCATAAAACAGTGCAAGATGAATTGCTTATAGCTAACAGCCAATTGCCATTGACTTTTTATTATATTTGGTATTCACCATTTAACCTAAGCAGCATGTATATAACTATCTTTTACATTGTTTCTGCAATCTGGATCCTTTCAGAGATTTTTCTCAATCGCTTTCTGCGCTCAGGTAAAAGCGATAAGAAAGGAGCCGATAAGAATAGCGAACTGTTTATATGGCTGGTAATAGGCGTATCGGCATACACCGGTGTCTATCTTTCTCATGTATATGATGTTCCTATTTATTCCAATGGAATGTTTGCCTTTATAGGGATTGCTCTAATTCTAATAGGTATAGGTTTCCGGTTTTGGGCCATAAAGCAATTGGGCAGGTTTTTTACGGTAGATGTTACCATAAGACAAGACCATCAACTTATGCAGAGTGGTTTTTACCAATACCTTAGGCATCCTTCTTATGCAGCTTCACTACTGTCGTTCTTCGGATTTGGGTTTTCATTGAATAGCTGGCTTAGCCTTGCTATTGTATTTATACCGGTGTTATTCTCTTTTATCCATAGAATGAATGTAGAAGAAAAGGTATTAAAGGATCAATTCGGTGAGAAGTATATTGACTATATGAGCAAGACCAAAAGGATAGTTCCGTTTATTTACTGAACAGGTATTCTTTATGTTCTTCTTTGTCTTGATACAAAGTAAGAACCAAGAAAAATCAAGACTGCTTATAAATGTGGACAAAACCACGTTCGCATTCGCTGAACTAACCGAACTCGCGCCCCGAGGATTCGGGGCCTCACACAGCGTTTAGTTCGGGCGCTACTGCTTACTTGTTTTGATTCCCACATTTCTAAGATGTCGTTAAGAAATGATTGTTTAGTTGCGGAAAGCATTTTTTATCCTGTAGGGATTAAATATTTGTAGCCCCGAGTTTTAACTCGGGGTATATAGTAGCACCCACTTGATTTTCCCTCTCCTTTTGGGGAGAGGGGCAGGGGTGAGGGGAAATTAATTAAATAATTCTTTCGACGAACCCACCAAACTAAGTTGCTCTGACTTAGGCGGATTATCTAATCCTTTTGCTTTCAGTTGTTCCTGAAAATGCTTGAATGCAGGCAGATCGAAAAGTACTTTCTCATCACCCTCAGTGTTGAAAAAAGCGGTGTGTGTGAATGTCTTGCCATCGGCACCAAGACAAGCGTGGTAATTAATATTCGGGTTGTTTATCTTTTGCAGGTCGGCCATTACCTGTTGAATGTTCTTTTGGTTTTGTTCAACGTATTCTGCCTTGGCTATATAAGTTACTCGCACTGCTTTCATTTGATTTAAGTATTTAAGAAGTTTTGTATCTGAACAAAGATAGCCCATTATATCAATTTCTTATCTTTGGTATATGCGCCAAAAACAATTGAACAGTTGTATTCTTATAATTGGCCTGCTTATTGCGGGATGTCAAAGAACAGAGGTGAAAAAGCAGTTTTATGATACAGGTCAGCTATGGTTTGAAACTCCTTACACAAACGGGGAAATAAATGGAATTCAAAAGCAATATTATAAAAACGGACAATTGGCCATAGAACGGCCATTTATTGATGGAAAAAGGAATGGAGTGGAGAAGGATTATTTAGAGAATGGACAACTGCTTCAGGAAACACCATATACCAACGACTCTATTAATGGTAATAAGAAATTCTTTAAGGGATCCGGGAAACTTTATAAGGTGATCAATTATTGTAATGGTAAGGAAGGTGCATCAAAAAACTACGATGAAAGCGGCAAAGAAATTAAGTAGGTTGTTTTTTTGTATTTTCACCATACTATTTAATCCATCTTTACCGTTATAAAAGGGTAAGGTATTTATGAGAAACACTTTAAGGATAATTTTATTTTTTGTTATAGCAGCATCAACGCTTACCTCATGTGCTACATTTGAAGTAATGCATTACAAGAATAATGAGCTTGACAAGGTGGGTAATATTTCCGACTATAAAGTTTACCTACACAACAAGGGCAGTATTTACCAAATGGATAAGCCTTCAATGGGTAAAGATGGTATAACCGGAACGCTAAGCCCTGTAACAGACCCCGATAAGGCCAAAGAAATACGAAACCCAAGTACGCCAGGAGAAATAAAGAGACACAAACACGATTTAAACCTGTTTACTAAAATTGCGCTAAAAGACAGCACCGGAACTGTTACAATAAAAAAAGCAGATATTACCGATGTAAGCGTTACTGTTTCAAAATCTAAAGTAAACTGGAATGATATTGGTAATGGAGTTGCAACTACTTTGGTAATTGCACTATGTATTGCTTCCTTAGCGGGGCTTATATATGCTTTCCAGCCGCACGGGTGAGAAGGCTTGAGCCGGATTTGTTTTATTATAGAAATTAACCACTAATTCACATAATTTAATGATAGCTAGCGATAATAAGAAGACAACTATTATTGGTGAAAAACTGAAATCTATATTCAAGCCTTTAGAAATAATATTTGTATTAGCTATACTAACTGGAGTAGGATTGAAAGTAATGGGGGTATCTGCATATTTACCAGTATTGCTTATATCATGCAGTGCAATAATAATAGTATATTATATGATAGGAATTACACCTTCATCAAGCGCAACCAAATTAGAGGCTTTTATTACCAAATTGACTTTCTGGGGTGGTTCAGTTGCGGTTACCGGCATATTATTCTGCATTCAGAATTACGAGAGGGCAGAGACGATGCTTGCTATTGGTACAATAACCCTTGCTGGGGTAACACTTTACCTGGTGGTGAAAATACAAAGCGATTTTGTAAAGGCTAACCGCAATATGGTTATTCGGAGTATGATTCTGCTATTGATATGTATTGGACTAATTTCTACTCCTAAGGAACAACTGATTGCTTTGCATTTAATGAGTAAAGCTGGTCATTATAATTATACTCATCAGGATCCGTCATTATATACCCCTAAAGTTGTTGTGATAAATTCTGATTATAAGCGCCTTACAAAGGCTAATATATCTGCTGAAATAGATTCATTTAAAAAAAATCAAAAGGATAATAGTAAAATGGGGCTCTTGCTAAATACAAATACCGGTGATGATAAGAAAAGGATGTCTTTTCTACAGAATGCATATAAGCAAATTGATACAGGAACAAATATTTACATTAGAAATAATCTTATTTCAGAAATTATTTCAATTAGGCAGTGGCATTTTTCTATGAATGATGAAACCTATAATGCTGCTGTAGATTCGTTGAAAGACAACATAAATAAATCTAACCATAGAGGTGATACAATGAAATTAATTAAAGCAGGAATTGGGAAATATAAAAATAAGTATACATATTGGTATACAGAAACTTATTACGGATCTTACAAAGAATTTGCTTATGGCTATTTTCTGAATATTAATGATGTGACTTTTTGCGTGGGGATTATTTCTAAAGGGGGAGATATTGACTTTGAGAAAACTATTGGTGTCTTGTAAAGCGCAATTTAAATAGACAATTCAATACTTTTTTCTCTCCACCATTTACTATTCGGATACCTCCGCTCCCGCAAGTTTATAACTCGTGGGAGTGTGTTAAAGCAGTTTTAAACTGATATTGTTTCTACTCACAAGACAAAGTCTTGCGAAAGTCAAGATTATTGGGATATGTTGGGCTTATTACCATGGGTTTACGAGTCTATATTATTTATTGATTATCAATGTATTGTGTCTTATTCAGTGCTAATTTTATAGTGTGAATTTATTTGTGTAAACAATTTTGTTTATATTTGTATTATGAAAAATAATGACTCAGTGCTGAAAGGCATCCATCCGGGTTTAATACTTGATCGGGAGCTTAAAAAACGTAATATAGGCAAGTCGCAATTTGCCATTTCCTTGCAGGAATACCCTCAAACATTTAGCGCTATTACCTTAGGTAAACGTAGTATGAATACCAAGCTGGCATTAAAAATTGAAAAAGCACTCAGGCTTGAAGAGGGTTATTTAATGATTTTGCAAACATATTATGATATTGATAAATTGAAAGAGAAGCAGAAAAAACTTCATCCTGATTTAAAAAAAATAAGGCCAGTATTATTTTGGGATACCAATATTGAAAAGATAGATTGGGATAAACAAAAGGGCGCTATTATTAAAAGAGTATTTGAAAGAGGTAATGAGGAAGAGAGAGAAGAAATTACCAGGTTTTATGGCACAAGTGTTGTTGACAAAATAAGGCATGAAAAAGAAGAAACTTCATTATAATACTATTACACCTATTTTACGTGAGGCGCTAATGGTTATAATGGCTTCACCCGAGTTTGAGTTATTCCGGCTGGTTGGAGGAACTGCATTAAGTTTACAAAGAGGACACAGGGAGTCTATTGATATTGATATGTTTACCGATGCCTCTTATCGGTCAATAGATTTTGGCCGTATTGATACTTTTTTACGCAGCAAATTTACCTATGTTGATTCGCACGATGATAATATGGATGTGGGTATGGGCAAATCGTATTTTATAGGTAATAGTAAAATGGAAAGTATTAAGCTGGATGTTTTCTATACAAATGATGAGTTTATTCGAGAGCCATTAGTAGTAGATGGTATTCGTATGGCTACAACAGAAGAAATAGTATCTATGAAAATAGATGTGATACAAAGAACCGGAAGAAAAAAGGATTTTTGGGATATTCATGAAGTAAAAGATGACTTTTCGTTAACCCAGATGCTTGAACTACATAAGGAAGGGCATCCATACACCCACGACGCTGAATTAATAAAAAAAAACATGGAGGAATTTTCAAAAGCTGATGGAGACCTTGATCCGGTTTGTTTAAGAAACAAGAAATGGGGCTTAATTAAACTTGATATTATAGATTTTGCCTGGACATTAGCTCCAATATTCTTAAAGGATCAGCGTATTCTTATTAAACTGAAAGCAAACGAGCCATACAGAATAAACGCAAAAGAGGGAATAGATTATAGTAATACTGAATTGCATTTTGCATACCCAGATTCACTGCTGGGTAAAACCATTATGCTTAAACTGAGAAATAATGCTGGGGAAATATTTACTACTCCCGTACTATTTGACCAGAGAGGCGGTTATTCCTTTCTGCTGCAAACTAACCTTGAGGAAAGCATAAGTGACTACACATTCTTTTACCTTGAAATAATTAGCGGGGAAAATATGCAGTTTGAATTCCGGATTAAAGATGTTGAAGGCGAGTTTATGGGCCTTTAAAAGTCTTTCATTCGGTAAAGAATGCTAAATAAATAATTCAGGCTTCTGGCTCCTCCACCATTTACTATTCGGATACTTCTCACCAACCACAATTAGTTCGCCAATCATAGGTGTGGTATAAGGTACATTTAACTCATCTGCTTTTTTTACAAACCTTTCAATAGGTTCATTCCAGGGGTGGAGAGATAACGAGAACTTACCCCAATGCACCGGCAATAGCATCTTAGCCTTTAATTCTCTGCTAGCTTCAACTGTTTCTTCGGGCATCATGTGTATGGCATGCCATGCCTCGTTGTATTGGCCACATTCTAAAATAGCCAGATCAAAGGGGCCAAATTTCTCACCTATGTTTTTAAAGTGAGTATCATAACCACTATCAGCACCCAGGTAAATAGAGTGGGTGGGTGTTTTAAGTATGAAAGATGACCAAAGTGTTTTTGCACGTGCAAAACTTCTACCTGAAAAATGCCTTGCTGGTGCCGCTATAAATTGAAAGCCATCAACTTCTGTTTTCTCGAACCAATCTAATTCAATAAACTTATTCTTATCAATGCCCCAATATTCAAAATGTGAGCCAACACCTAATGAAGTAATTATCTTTTTTGTCTTGGGAAGCAATTTTAATATGGTCTTGTAATCGCAATGGTCGTAATGGTCGTGGGTAATAAGCAGGATATCTATTTCGGGCATATCTTCTACACTATACACATTGCTGCCATCGAAGTTTTTAGCCGATTTCATTTTAATAGGTGATGCATAACCACTAAATACCGGGTCGACAAGAATATGCTTTCCGTCAATCTTAATTAAATACGATGAATGTCCGAACCAAACCAATACAGGATTTCCATTGGGTAAATTCTTTAAGTCGGTTTTAACAGAAGGCAACGTAAATGGTGGTATAACGGTCTTTGGCTTATTCAGGAACTTTATAAAGGTTTTGAAGAAACTTCCTTTCTCGGTCATTACCTCAGTAACACTCAGGTTCTGGAAAATACCATCACGGTAGTTAGGTGATTGCTGCACTTTTCTTAACCTTTCACCAGATGGGTTTTTACCCATTGCTTTTAATAAGGGCATATTTCTTTGGAGTATAATGAAGGAAGACGAAGGTAAAGAGGAAATGCTTTAAATATGCTTTACTGATTAAGAAAAGTATTTGAGTGTCGTCACTGCGAGCGTAGCGTGGCAGTCTCAGTTTTAAATAAATACTGGGATTGCCGCGTCACTTCGTTCCTCGCAATGACGCACCGGGTATTTAGAGGGGCAGATGGAATTGCTTTAAATATGCCCTCCGAATAGAGGAAAGTATTTGAGTATCGTCACTGCGAGCGTAGCGTGGCAGTCTCAGTATTCTTCTGTTCTTTTATGTTGCTCACTATGCTTTTGGTTTTTCAATTGAGTTCGCGATTATAAGACTAAGCCAATTTATAAGGCTGTTTTATAATTGATACAAAAGAACCAAAAAATCAAGACAGCCGAACGTAATCTTGGCTCAATCGCCAAGACCGTGTTATTCAGCCTTGTCTTCATAACACTTTACACCGCCTGCCTTTTGAATACATGAGAAATGTTTAGCGCATTGTAATGCCTCTCCCGCATGGGAGAGGGGCAGGAGAGGGCAAATGAAATGCTGTGTACTTACTTCTTTCCCAACAGTTTACCAAGCCATGACTTATTATTCCCGGAAAAAGAATCAAGCTCTTTCATGTCGGCATCGGTAAGCTCGATGGTTGCACTCTTCATGTTTTCTTCTAAATGGCTTACACTTGATGTACCGGGAATAAGTAGAATATTATTGGAGTGATGCAATAACCAGCTTAATGCTATCTGGTGAATAGTGGCATTATGTTTTGTTGCTATTTTTTTAACCAGTGGTTCTAAGTTATTTGTTTTACCACCACCCATAGGGAACCATGGTATAAAGGCTATGTTATTGGCATTGCAATATTCCAACACAGATTCCCATTTGCGATTATCTATACTATACATATTCTGTACCGATACTACTTTGAAGAATTTTTGCGCCTTTTTAATATCATCAACACTTACTTCCGATAAGCCGATATGCTTCACTTTTCCTTCTTGCTGTGCTTTTTGTAAAAAGGTAAAGGTATCTTCTGCAGGAACTTTTGTGTCGATACGGTGTAACTGGTAAAGGTCTATTGCATCCAGCTTCAATCTTTTAAGGCTGCCTTCTAGTGATATTTTTAAATGTGCAGGGCTAGCATCAGGCGACCATTTATCGGGGCCCGAACGCACCAAGCCAGCTTTGGTTCCAATCACTAATTCTTTAGGATAGGGGTAAAGCGCCTCGGCAATCAGCTCTTCTGAAACATAAGGGCCGTATGAATCGGCAGTGTCTATAAAGTTAACCCCGAGTTCTATCGCTCTTTTTAAAACCTGCAGTGCTTCGCTTTTATTTTCCGGCGGGCCCCATATTCCTTTACCCGTAATACGCATGGCGCCAAAGCCCAGGCGATTAACTTCCATTGACCCACCTATATTGAATGTTTTATTGAATTTCATGATTATTGTTAGTTGATAGAATATTAATTATTGGACTCATGAACACTGTTATATTCTTTGTCGGTTACCGGAGCCAGCCAATCAACTGCCACACCATTTATATTATTGGTTATAGCTATATGCGTTAAGCCGCTATCTTTAGCAGCGCCATGCCAGTGTTCTATATGCGAAGGTATAACCACTACATCGCCTTTTGTAATCTCCCGTGCATGTTTGCCTTTTTCCTGGTAAAAACCATCGCCTGCAGTCACTAACAATATTTGCCCTGCAGGATGTGTGTGCCAGTTGGTTTTGCCTCCGGGTTCAAACGTAACGCTGCCAATAGCGTAAGTGCCTGTTTCATCTTTCGGTACCAATGTATTCAGCCATGCTATGCCTGTAAAATAATCGGGTGATGTTCTTTCACCTTTGGTGAAAATGGTGTCGTGGTCTTCTGTTGTATTCATAATGGGGTTGTTTAGAATTACAGAGCAAAGCTACATTAAGTTGTTGCTTCGGGAATTAACATTGATCAATTTATATATTACTAAAGTACAAACAAAAAATCCCACCCTGCAAATTACAAGGTGGGATTCTATGAAAAATGTTTTACTATTGAATTTCCAGTTTCTGAACAGTAACGCCATCGTCCGTAACCAGGCGGATAAAATACATGCCCGGTTGTAAGTTGCCTTTGTTAATAAGCACTTCATGCCTACCTGCGCTTTGCATTCCGTTATTCACATCCATCACTTTTTGTCCTACCATGTTCCATACCTCAATAGTTGTATTCCTATCATTGTCGAGGTTGTACATAATATGGGTAAGGCCATTCGATGGGTTAGGATATATTTCAATTGGGCCCGCTGTAGCCGATACTTCATCTACCCCGGTAATAACAGATGGTACTGCCATATTAGCCTGGTAAACGTATTGGGTACTGTTATCCTGAACAAACACAACCATATGCGCTCCTACTGAATCGTACTTATATGTTTTCGGACTTGAACCCCAGGGGTGGTTCTTCTTCCAGCTTACGCTTATATTTTGTGTTTGGCCTGAAGTAAATGCAGTAAGAGTAGTGCCATTAGAGGTAGGTAGCATATCTTCAGCCACCTGCGGGAAGTTAAGTACATACTGGTACCATGAAAGCGGGTAGTAACCACTCGGGCCAAAATAAGAAGGAGGATCTTCAGTGCTCTGGTCCTGTGCATACTTAATAGTATCAATAGTAAGCACAGTTTGTGCAACCAGGTGTGTACTGCTTACAGCCGCATATGCTTTTATGCTTGCTGCCAATGCATAGGTGTTGGTTGTAGTATTATAGGTACATGAAGTAATGGTAATGGTAAAAGGAGATGTTTTTGCTTTCTCGTGTTGTATTGTATCTGAGTTGATGGCAGAAGGATCCTGGTCAAATACACCATCCATTCTTGCATCAGGTACTCCGTTTATACTATAGAAGTTAACGCGGGGTGTTACAAACGATGCATCGGTTTCATCATCCATATAGTCGGTACCCGGCCAGTCAACGTGAAACCGAATGGGTATGCAATTGTTCATATTGTTGGTAAGCACCGAATCGAGGTTAGGCGCTGCATTTAAACATGGGTCGCAAGAGGCTTGCATAAATTCCTCAAGCAATACCATTTTGGGTTTTTGAGCGCTGGCACCTAAACAGGCAATCAGCGACAATGCAACCAGGGTAAGAGTTAAGAGAAAATTCTTTTTCATTTTATCAGGTTTTTGGATGAATGTTAGTTAACAAACCTATAGAATGGTTTATTGAAAACCAAATAAAAAAGGAAGTATTTTATTTCCTGAAACCTTTACTAAAAACGATTTAGCTACCTAAAACTTATCTTTATTGGGGAAGCCTTCTTTTTGGGAGAGGAGAAATTTAGTTCAGTGGAGCGTGTATTCGAAATTACTGTTCTATGTTCTTTTATCTTGACATAAAAGAACCAAAAGGTCAAGACAGCCGAACGTAATCTTAGCTCAATCGCCAAGACCGTGTTATTCCGCCTTGTCTTCATAACACTTTACACGCCTGCCATTTTTGAACGCATAAATACCTGCCTAATAATGCCTCTCCCGCTTGGGAGAGGACAGGAGAGGGCAGTGGGGTTGACCGGATTACTGGTTCATCATGTCAAAGTATTTCTTTAACTCTTCGGCGCTTGCATTCGCCCTTGTTCCGCTTGAAGCAAAGGTAAGTTCTGTTTTTCCCTCTTTCAGTTGTTCGAATATTGTGGTAATAAACTCGCTTACAGGCGGAGCCGCGTCGTGCAGGCCCTTTCCACCTAAGTCGGTATTTAAGGCAGGAGGTATAATTTCTATTACTTCAATATTTTTCGACTTTAACAAATGACACAGTGAAAGTGTGAAGGAACGAAAGAATGCTTTGGTAGCAGAATAAACAGACACCTTGGCCAGTGGCGCAAATGCAAGTCCAGATGTAACGTTCATTACGGTCTTCAATGATTTTAAATGCACAAATAACGAGGTTAAATGCAGCGGAGCCTCAATATTGGTAACAATCTCTTCTTTGGCATGCTTAAAGAAATCGGCATCGGAAATATTCACCCATTTTTGAATACCTGCATTATTCACAAGTACGGTTAAATCGCTGTGATTTGCCTTTACCCAGTTAAATAATTCTACACGTTCTGCTTCTATAGATAGATCGCATACTTTAGTAATTACCGTTGGGTGTTTGGCAGCAACTTCTTTCAACACATCGGCGCGCCTGCCGCATACAATTACGGAATTGCCTTCTTTAATAAATCTTTCAGTAAGCCCAAGGCCAATGCCACTGGCACCGCCGGTTATTAATATTTTGTTGTTTGAAATGTTCATAGGAATATGTTGATGGTTAAAATTCAAATATAGGTAATTGCAATAATGCCATTGATTAATGAGTGGAAACAGAAAAATAAAAATATTGCTACCTTTAATATCTGATTTGAGAAGTGAAAGTTATTATTCGGAAATTTTAATTAACCACTATGAAAAAATATATTTTTTTAATTAGCATCTTTATATACTTGCTGATTGTTCCTAATATATTGAAAGCACAAGCACCTACTATAACTTCTTTTAGCCCATCGAGCGGTGGAGCAGGAACATTGGTTACCATAATAGGTACAAATCTTGAGCAGCTTACTGCTTTTTCTATCGGAGGTGTTACTGCAATAGTAGTATCGGATACATCAATAATTGCATCAAGCAAGGGAGATACCTTAGTTGGATTAGTAATGCCAGGTGAGATTACAGGAGCAATATCTGTTACAACAGCCGGCGGAACTGTTACAAGTGCAAGTAATTTTACTGCAACCCAAACACCTTACCCTAATACCCAACAAGGTAACAAATTAGTTGGCACAGGAGCTACAGGGACAGCTTCTCAGGGTATATCCGTATCCATTTCTGCGGATGGGAATACAGCAATTGTTGGCGGATGTACTGATAATAGCAATGCAGGAGCTGCATGGATATATACCCGTTCTAGTGGAATATGGACACAACAAGGAAGTAAATTGGTTGGTACAGGGGCTGTATATTCGGCTTCTCAGGGCATATCTGTATCTATTTCTGCGGATGGAAATACCGCAATCGTTGGCGGATATTCAGATAATGGTGGTGCAGGAGCAGCATGGATATTTACCCGTTCTGGCGGGACATGGATGCAACAAGGAAGTAAATTGATTGGCACAGGGGCAGTAAATGGAACATATGGAGCAAATCAGGGGGTATCTGTATCTATTTCTGCGGATGGAAATACCGCAATCGTTGGCGCAAATGAAGATAATGGTGGTGCAGGAGCAGTATGGGTTTATACCCGTTCTGGCGGAACATGGAAACAACAAGGAAGTAAATTGGTTGGTACCGGGGCTATAGGGTTAGCAAATCTAGGCACATGGGTATCGATTTCTGCAGATGGAAATAATGTAATCGTTGGTGGAGATGGTGATAATAGCAATACAGGTGCGGCTTGGATATTTACTCGTTCAGGTGGAACATGGACACAACAAGGAAGCAAATTAGTAGGTACCGGGGCTAAGGGCTCAGCTCTACAGGGTATATCTGTATCCATTTCTGCTGATGGGAATACTGCCATTGTTGGCGGGTCAAATGACAGTAGTGATGTAGGTGCAGCTTGGATATATACCCGTTCGGGTGGAATATGGACACAACAAGGAAATAAATTAGTTGGTACAGGGGCTGCAGGGAAAACACAGCAAGGCTTTGCTGTATCCATTTCTGCTGATGGGAATACCGCAATAGTTGGTGGCCATAATGACAGTAACCATATAGGTGCAGTATGGGCATATATGCGTTCTGGAGGAATATGGATACAACAAGGAAGTAAATTAGTAGGGACAGGCACTGTAGGGCTATCATATCAAGGCTGGTCTGTGTCTATTTCTGCTGATGGAAATACTGCAATCATTGGTGGCTATGGTGATAATGTTAATACAGGAGCGGCATGGATATTTAACAGTAGTATACCGACAGGAATAGAAAATATATTAAAACAAGAATCGTTTACACTTTACCCTAACCCTTCAAACGGATGGTTTAAGTTATTAAGTTCAACTATTCATAATAACTCACGGATTGAGATTTATAGTATTGCAGGCGAGAGATTATATTCTTGCAAACTCATGGGTAGGTCAACTTTAATTGACATGAGCCTTTGTACTTCTGGATTGTATTTGTATAGAGTGCTTACTGAAACTGGCATTTTGGTTTCGGATGGAAAGTTTGTAATTCAGAAATGAAAGAAGAGTAAAACCCAATATAGGTAATTGCCCTTTCGATTTATTTCGAGTGCTTTACCACACTATTCAAATCGTCAAAATCACTTGGCTTAATGTTATATGAATACTTGGTATAGTTTGAATAAACTATTTCGCCTGTTTGTGAATTGATAATAGTTACCAGTTTATTCTCGCAATCTTTTACATACACCAGATAATAAAAAGGCTCGGTACTGTTCAGTATTTTATCATTCAGTTCCTGGGTTGAAATAAGTTTATGCGGAAAATGATACTCTTTAAACAATTCTAAGGCTGTTGTTTTTTGCGATTCATTCCCATTGTGCGGGTCATACCTTGTAAGTGTATAATCGGGTATGTAGAGTGTTGCTGTTTGTAAATGGGCCATTTCGCTTTTATTGGTAAAGTCATCTTTTTCATAATACACTTCCTTTTTCCCGTTCAAATATATCATGAGTTGCTGCAGGTAGTTTTTCAAAAAGCCGGGTCCCCAGTTTCGTATATGCCCTGCCCAATCATAATTGTAATAAAAAATGCTGTCGGGTGTTACCAGGGTTTTATAATCAGCAAACAGATCTACTCTTCCTATTTTCACCTCATCTTCACTTGTAGGATCCTTTTTCTTTTTTCTTTTAAAATAGTCTTCATCATAGTTCCATAATAATAGGTACAGGAACGAACCGGTTACCTTTAATGTGGTTCCATTCATATTTTCATGTGCTGCATTCTGTGCCGTATTATTGTGCATGGTGCTGTAACCTGTTGGCGTATACATGGTGTGGTATGTTACCGGGTGAAAAACATGCATGGTGAAAAACGCCGCGTTAAGTTCAATATGGTTATCCATATCGGTATCGTTAATGAATTTGAACTTTGAAATGGTCCAGTACTTTCTGAATATATCTTTGTATGGTTGTGAGGCAGGGCTGCCGGTATCTTTCATTACAATATAGGTAGTACCGTCTTTTATCCGCTGTATCTCGTCTAAGTTCATCACTCCTACCTGTGCAAAAGAAGTATTGGCAAAGCATAATAGTAAAAGTGCAGTTATACCGATAAATAATCTCATTGTATAAAGTGTTTTCATCAGTCAAATATAGGTATTTGCCTTCACCCTTCTTCTCCCAAGCGGGAGAGGCGTTACTATATGCAGTTCTTGTCTTTGTCTCCCCGTAAGCGCTAATCTGCGATTAGTGTTTGTTACATGAATGATTTTTAATTACAAATTATAAGATATATACTCAGGCACTAATTATAAATTAGCACCTACAAGGGGTAAGCGCGAGCGTCCCGCTCGTGTTTTGTACTTAATAGCCTCTGGCTTATTACTTCGGATTATATTCAGTATGAATGTGCAATTTCTGGCACGAGCCAAGAGTCTCGCGCCTACAAGGCAAAGAAAAAAAATATCTTTACCTCCTAAAAGTAGGTTTAATAGTAAATTATTATAATATGATAAAATTAAAATTATTGTGCATTGTTATTTTAAGTGGGTTATATTCAAAGGATATAATAGCACAAATTGATAATGCTGCTCGTAAACACGTTGAAATTTTTCTCCATATTAAAGATACTGTAAGCAGGGGCAATGGTGTATTTAAAGATACAACCTATTATATTAATTCACTAGGTCAAATTCACTCAGATAATGAATATATATATGTATATCAATTTGGATTATATATTTCTGAAACTGGTAGCTTTATTATGATAGTAAGGAGAGAAAACGATGTTGACAGTGTAAAAATATTGGGGAATAAGGATAAAGTAATGGACCAATTACTTTTTTTGGATAATTTTTTTTATAC
>DATHOD010000191.1:0-10129 GCA_035485295.1 Bacteroidia bacterium | reverse complement strand
GGATTGGAAGCTGTAAAGCTTTTAATGAAACAGATAGACGCAAAAAAGCCGGTTAATTCTCAGGAAAAAATATTGCCTACCAAGCTCATTATACGTGAATCTTGCGGCAGTCTGAGTAAGAGCGCGTAGTAACCTATTGTTAGTTTGTGGTATTTGTATTTGACGAAGAAGGCTTGTCAAAAATCCCTATTTTTGTTTCTGTCTCACTTACAGATAGTTTATGCCAGGTATTTTTAAATCTACTAAACCGGTTATTATTATCAGCCGTACTGATAATATTGGAGACGTAGTACTTACCCTTCCCTTAGTTTCTTTCATCCGAAAAAAATACCCTCAGGCACAAATACTTTTTCTTGCACGTAAATATTTACGTCCTTTATTAGAGGCCGATGAGAATATTAACAAGTTTATTGATTGGGATGAGGTATCTGCCCTGCCTGAAACATTTATGCAGATTGATTTCTTCAAGAAGCTAAATGCAGATGCAATTATACATGTGTTCCCTAATCTTGAAGTGGCATGGCTTGCCAAAAAGGCTGGAATTCGTATTCGTATAGGTACAAGCCACCGTTCATATCACTGGTTGTATTGCAATAAACTCATCAATTTCTCCCGAAAGAATTCTCCCTTACACGAGGCTCAACTTAATTTTAAGCTGGCTAAGCCATTAGGATTAACAGTCCCTGAAAAAGAGGAATTAAAGAATAGTTATGGACTTTCTAAATTGCCCAAATGGAATGGCGATGTGATAGATAAGAGCCGTTTTAATCTTATCATCCATCCGAAATCGAGGGGAAGTGCAAGAGAATGGGACATGGAAAATTTTAGCAAGCTGATAAACATTCTTCCTAAAGAAAAATTCAAAATATTTGTCACAGGAACAGAGGATGAAGGGAAGATTATCCGTGAAAAATTATTGAAGAATCATCCGGAAGTAACTGACATGACTGGTAAAATGGATTTTAGCCAGTTCATTGCCTTTATATCTGCAACTGATGGGCTAATAGCAGCAAGCACTGGCCCCCTGCACATTGCAGCTGCATTGGGTAAAAAGGTGGTGGGCTTGTTTCCATCCATTCGGCCCATGCATGCGGGCAGATGGGCCCCTCAAGGTCCCCAAGCCACTTATTTAGCCCTTGAAAAAGATTGTACCGATTGTAAAAACAGCACCCACTGTGCTTGTATAAATTCAATTACCCCTGAGCAAGTAAAAGAACTTCTTTTATCTATTTCTAGTCAGGACTAAAGTCCCCTTTGTTTTTGTTTTATTATAACCCCACACTTAAGTGTGGGGTTAGCGGAATAAGTAAAACTATGGGCTTTAGCCCTGAACTTTATTTATTAATTAACAAAATAGAAATAAAGACAAAATGTTATAGAAAAAAACATAAGTTTATCAGTAACTTTGCAGGTCTATAAAATTATGATCCCACGCGAGACCATAGATGCTATTTTTTCTACCGCCCGAATTGAGGAGGTGGTTGGCGATTTCGTGAACCTGAAAAAGCGTGGAGTAAATTATATGGGCCTTTGCCCTTTCCATAACGAAAAGACCCCATCGTTTACTGTTTCTCCTGCTAAAGGCATATACAAATGCTTTGGCTGTGCACGCGGTGGTAATGTGGTGAATTTTGTAATGGAGCATGAACAAATGGACTATGTGAATGCCCTGAAATACCTCGCCCGGAAATATAAAATTGAAATAGTTGAAGAAGAAAGAACGGCTGAACAGCGAGAACAGGATACAGAGCGGGAAAGCTTAATGATCGTCTGTTCTTTTGCCCAGAAATTTTTCTCAGAGCAGCTGCATACTGAAACAGGTAAAGCCATAGGATTAAGCTATCTGGAAGAGCGGGGTTTTAATACACAAACCATTGAAAAATTCCAATTGGGGTATTCTCCAGAAAACTCTAAATCATTCCTCAATGCTGCCTTACAGGCTGGATATAAGTTAAAGTTTCTATTGCGTGCAGGACTTGTCCGAAGTTCGGAAGAAGAGATAGCACTCACTCAAAATGAGCCTAATCCTGACCATTGCTACGATCGTTTTGCAGGGCGGGTAATGTTCCCTGTGCATAACGTAAGTGGTAATGTAATTGCTTTTGGTGGCCGCACCCTGCGTAAGGATAAGAACGTAGCCAAGTACGTTAACTCACCCGAAACGCCTTTATACCATAAGAGCAATGTACTATATGGCTTGAACCTTGCAAGGCGTGGAATTACAGCAGAAGATAATTGCTTGCTAGTTGAAGGATACGCCGATGTTATTTCTCTTTTTCAATCGGGTATTGAGAATGTTGTTGCCTCTTCAGGTACATCATTAACTATAGAACAGATAAGGCTTATACATAGGTATACCCCGAATCTTACAATCCTTTACGATGGAGATGCGGCAGGTGTAAAAGCCAGCGAACGTGGCTTTAACCTTGCACTAAGGGAAGGTATGAATGTGAAAATTGTTACCCTGCCTGCCGAAGACGACCCTGATACTTTTGCACGCAAACATTCGTCGGAAGAGTTAAAGCAATACCTGCATGATAATGCAATGGATTTCATTGTTTACAAGACGAGGGCATTATCACAAATTGCAACTAACGACCCGATTAAAAAGGCAGAACTGATAAAAGAAATAGTGGCTACCATAGCTGTAATACCCGAACGCATTACCCGTTCGGTGTATGTAAAGGAATGTAGCCGCATAATGGATATTGAAGAAGCCACATTGGTTAATGAGCTTGTTAGTGTACGTCGCAAAGTATTGGATGATAATACCCGCCAGGCCATTCCTGTAAAACCTATTCCGGTTCATTCAAATAATATTGTACAAAAAGATTTGTCAAGCCTTGGGCAGGAGAGAGAATTGATAAGTGTGCTAATGAAGTATGGTGATGTTGAGGCTACATTTATTGGTGAAGGGGAACCGGATGAGGAACCTCCTAAGATCAAAATGAAAATTGCTGAATTCATTATTGAGAATATGAAGGAAGATGATTTCGTTTTTGAAAACCCTGTATACCGCAAGATATATGAGGACTATACTGCTCGTTATGAAAAAGGGGAGCCTGTAACTGAGGATTATTTCTTAAAGCACGAAGACACCGAGATCAATCAAATGGCGGTGAGTGTGTTTATGGATACGCACATTTTAGCGGATTGGGACAGGAGAGATATAGGTACAAAATCGGAGAAGGACGACCTGGCTAAGACAACCGAAAAGGCAGTGTATGGGCTTAAAGCCAATAGAATTGAAGCGATGATACGGGAATTGCAGGAGTCCATAAAATATCCGCTTAGCGATGATGAGTTGATTCAAAGAATGACTCGCAAAATAAAACTCGATACTGCTAAACTTATTTTTAAGCATAAACTCGGAAGGGTGATATAAGCTATGTCTGATCCCAAACCTTCGGGTTATTTTCAAAAGTGGTTCTTGTTTATTACCCTGGCTTTAATCTGGGGCAGCTCCTTTATATTAATGAAACGTGGCTTAGATGTGTATACATCTAACCAGGTAGCTGCTATACGTATGATGATGGCCTTTCTCTTTTTGTTTCCAATGGTAATTGGTCATGTAAAAGAAATACCGAAGAACAAATGGATAATTTTAATTATTGCTGGACTACTGGGGAATGGCATACCTGCTTTTTTATTTACCAAAGCGGAAACAGGCCTTTCCAGTTCCATTGCCGGAATTCTTAATTCACTTACAACTGTTTTTGCATTGGTGGTAGGTATAATGTTCTTCAAAATGAAGACCACTCCGACCAAGATAGTAGGTGTTTTTCTCGGTCTTGCCGGTGCTATATTAACTGTGGTATATAATGCCAAAAGCGGGTTTGAAGGCAATTATTATTTCAGCATCTATATTATTGTCGCCTGTATATGTTATGCCCTTAATGTGAATATTATTAAAACCTATTTGGGCCCTATTAACAGTGTTCAGTTATCAGGTTTTGCACTTTTTGGTGTAGGTCCCATTACGGCTATTTATCTTTTTTCAACTGATTTTGTTCAACGTCTTTCTTCCGGCAGCAATGCCGTAATAAGTTTTCTCTATGTATGCGTACTGGGTATTTTTGGTACCGGAGTTTCGCAAATAATGTTCAACAAATTGCTGAAAACATCCACAGTGTTGTTCGCCTCTTCTATTACATATTTCATCCCCATTGTAGCTATCCTATGGGGCCTTTTAGATCATGAATCCTTTGGCTGGATACAGGGCCTAGGATTCCTCACCGTACTTGCCGGTGTATATTTAATCAATACTAGAAAAACGTAAGATTCCTTCTCCTATAGGAGAAGGACACAGGATGAGGTCGCATTGTTGGAGCGGAGTACACGACCTCACCCTAACCCTCTCCTGCGAGGAGAGGGGAATATTATTACAAAAGCAATGAATGTCTCCCCTTAGGGGAGATTTAGTGGGGTAGGGCTGTTATACCGTAAGTATCTCGTGCTCTTTCTTCTCAGCGTGCTTATCAGCTTCAGCAATATAAGTATTGGTAAGCTGTTGTGCTTTTTCTTCACCTTCTTTTACTTCATCTTCAGGTACACCAGCTTTTAACAATGCTTTAATAGCTTCGTTGCTATCTCTTCTTAGGTTACGTATAGATACTTTGCAATTTTCAGCTTCACCCTTCACTTTCTTTACCATTTCTTTTCTGCGCTCTTCGGTAAGCGGAGGTATAGAAAGGCGGATTATTTTTCCGTCGTTTTGCGGAGTAATACCAAGGTTTGCAGCCTGTATGGCCCTTTCAATCGGCTCGAGCATAGCGGCTTCCCAAGGTTGTATTATAAGTGTACGGGCATCCTGAGAATTAATATTGGCAGTATGGCGCAGGTGCGTTCTGTTGCCGTAGTAATCAACCATAATGTTCTCAAGCATCATAGGGTTGGCTCTTCCGGCGCGTATCTTGGCAAGTTCGTTTTCTAAATGCCCAATGGCCTTTTGCATTTGCTCCTTAGCATCGTCCAGTATTAATTCCAGTTCTTCGTTCATATTCGTAAAGACTTAATTATTGTTGCAAAAGTAAAAAAATAGGGTTTATATTTGCCAGCACTAAAAAAAATACTGCGCTATGAATTTTCCTGACGACTTGAAATACACCAAAGACCACGAATGGGTTCGCATTAGTGGCAACGAAGCTACTGTAGGTATTACCGATTTTGCCCAGGGCGAATTAGGTGATATAGTGTTTATAGACATTAATACAGTTGGCCAGGAAATAAAGCATGGCGACCTTTTCGGAACGGTAGAAGCTGTTAAAACAGTATCAGACTTGTTTATGCCTTTATCTGGCAAGGTGCTCGAAGTAAACCCAAAGCTGGAATCTAACCCGGAAGGAGTTAACAAAGACCCTTATGGTGACGGATGGATGATAAAAATGACCATCTCGAATGCTGCTGAGGCAAGTACACTTCTTTCTGCTGCCGACTATAAAAAGGAAATAGGGCAGTAAAAACTAAGATTTAAGAGTGTTCTCCATATATGAAAGTGAGGAGATTTTGCCAGGAATTACACTAATTCTACGTTTTCACCACTAAGTCACTAAGCACACTAAGGTTCACTAAGTATTTCTTTGTGATTCTTAGTGTGTATTTTCTTTGTGTCCTTAGTGGTAAATGTTTTACGTGCTTTTTTGCTATCTTGTCATAGATAAATATACTCCGTTGAAAAAAGTCCTTTCTATTTTACTAGTCATTCTCTCGACATCTGCCGGAATAATATTTTTAGGTTGTTCAGCATCTTCTTCTTATAAGTCACCCATAACAATTGAGAAGAAAACCGGTGCATCGGGCCTGAGTGATTACATTATAATTTATAAGAATTCAGCAAAGATTGATTTTGAAATTACCCGTCCTGATATAACCGATACAAGTATTTTATATTGTGGTGCAGGTGCATTCACTACGCTTGATAAGTTAGATATTGATGGCCTGTATATTTGCAAAGGCAAAACGGGTAACAGGCATAGGATCAATCACTATTTGGGTGGAGGTATAGAAATGATCAATGGAGAATGCACCATACTCCCGACTGCCAAGGGCAAATTAATTACTGATAGTCTGGTTAGTTATATTGAAAATAAAAAGGGTTCATTCTTTCAGCAAATTGAAATGATAGATAGTGGCAAGTGTGCAAAATATCGTGATAGCACATTTTTCCGTAGAAGAGGAGTTGTGATTTTTAAGAATGGCAAAACAGCTATTGCAGAAAGCACATCGCCTATTTTGCTTAAAACCTTTACAGAGGACCTAGCCGCTATGGGTGCAAAAGAGTTAATATATACCGATATGGGTGCATGGGATGAAGGTTGGTACCGGAATCCGCGAAGCGGAGAAGTAGTGCCCCTTGGGTACGATCATTCCCAAACTTCAAAGCAAAGCAACTGGGTTGTATTTAGGCGCTAAAACTATTGCCTGCTGAGACAAAGAAGCTTAAAAAGGATATATAAAATAATAGGTAGAATTACCCCGAAAAAATACTAATATTGCATTCTTTTTTCGCGGGTTAAAGTGCTACAAGAAGAAACATACGAAGCAAGTCCACGTTCTGCCATATCGGGCAAGATATCCGACTATGTTCAGTTTACTAAGTTCAGGCTGGCTTCGCTTGTTGTATTTTCTGCGGGAATTGGATACCTTATTGCTGCAACATCTTTTGAATGGAACAGGTTCTTATGGTTTCTCTTAGGGGGCTTTTTGGTTACTGCCTCATCTGACGGATTTAACCAGATAATAGAACGTGATTTAGATAAGTTAATGAGCAGAACAGCCAACAGGCCATTACCTCAAAACCGTATGAGCCTTACTGAAGCTTATATTGCTGCATCTTTAATGGGCGTTTTTGGAATAGGTATACTCTGGTTTAAAATGAATCCTCTTTGCGGAATGTTTTCTGGTGTATCACTTGTTTTATATGCATTGGTTTACACTCCCATGAAACAAAAATCACCTTGGGCAGTATTTGTTGGGGCCATCCCTGGTGCAATGCCGCCTATGCTGGGTTATATTGCTGCCGGGAATGGTGATGGAATTGGATTTTTCGCATGGGTGATATTCGCAATACAGTTTATATGGCAGTTCCCTCACTTTTGGGCAATTGCCTGGGTAGCCGACGAAGATTATAAGAAAGCAGGTTTCCATCTTTTACCTTCTCCGGGTGGCAGAGATAAGAGCAGCGCTTTTCAGGTAATGATATATGCTTTCTTTTTAGTGCCATTGGGTATGATGCCTGCATTCTTTGCAATGATTGGAACCATATCGGGTATTATTATCATTATTTGCGGCATGGCATTCTCTTACCAGGCGTATAAGCTGTATCGCGATTGTACTGTAAAAGCAGCTAAACGACTTATGTTTGGCTCTTTTATTTACTTGCCCATAGTTCAGTTGGCCTTGCTATTTGGCAAAATGCACTAACCTAAGAATATAAAACAGTGGAAACAGCATCTCTCTCAGCTCCGATAATAAACGAAAAGGCAAAAAAACTTTTGCTTTGGTTTGCCATAGTAAGTATTGGCATGATGTTTGCTGGCTTAACAAGTGGTTATTTGGTACGCCGTGTTGCTGGTAACTGGTTACAATTTCAATTGCCATTTACTTTTGCTGTCAGCACCGCTATTATTCTTATTAGCAGCATTACCATGAATATGGCATCGCAGGCTATTAAGAAAGGAAATAATAAAGGCCTTACTGCAATGATTGCTCTTACCTTTATTTTGGGTGTAGCTTTTGGCATATGCCAGTATATTTCCTGGGGCAACTTAATAAGCCAGAAGGTATTTCTTACCGGAACACAGAGCAGTGCATCGGGTTCTTATTTATATGTTATTTCGGCCCTTCACCTTTGCCATATTGTAGGTGGATTAATAGCTCTTATAGTGGTTTTCATTAAGTCACTCCGCAATAAATATTCAGCTGAAAGCCGCTTAGGTGTGAAGTTATGTGCTATATACTGGCATTTCCTCGATGCATTGTGGGTTTACCTCTTTGTATTTATGTACATCTTCCGGTGAGAAAAAAAAATGGGCTAAAACGTTGCCCATTGGTTAAACTTTTTAATTTTGTGCGCTGAAGGAAAAAACAAACTAAATCGTATATGTCAAATCAAGCTGCAACTTTAGCTCCATTACGTAAAGACTGGGACGGAGGCGTATCTCCGTTCGGAGTTAGTTATGGAAAGCTGTTCATGTGGTTCTTTCTTGTATCGGATGCTCTAACATTCTCAAGTTTATTGTGTGCTTATGGTTTCATGCGCCACAAGTTTACTGGTGAATGGGCTCATCCTAACGAAGTGTTCCATCACTTCCCATTCCTTGAAGGAAAGAATTTGCCTTTGGCATATGTAGGTTTCATGACATTTGACCTTATTATGAGTTCGGTTACTATGGTGCTTGCAGTAGAAGCAGGTCACCGTATGGCTAAGAAGGAAGTAGCTATCTGGTTATTCTTTACTATTATCGGCGGACTTATCTTCGTAGGCTCACAGTGCTGGGAGTGGTATCACTTCATCACCGGCCCGGAAATTGAAGGCGCTTACCAGGGTGTATTCAGAGATTATATAATGAATGGAAAGCATATTGTTAATCCACATTTTACCGGTGCTAACCTTATTGTTAATTCATATACAAGGCTACCGACATTTGGTGATTTCTTTTTCTGTATCACAGGCTTCCACGGATTCCACGTATTCAGTGGTGTGGTAATTAATATTGTAATGTTTATAATGGTGGTTAACGGTGTTATGGAAAAACGTGGCCACTATGAAATGATAGAAAAAGCAGGTCTATACTGGCACTTTGTGGATCTGGTATGGGTGTTCGTGTTCACATTCTTTTACTTACTGTAGTATAAAATCTATTTAAAATAAAGATTATGTCAAACTTTTTTGAAGAATACGAAGGATATCCGAACTACGAGAAGATGGCTATTCATGACGAAGCGCATGGAAAGGAAACCAGGAAAAAGTTATGGATGGTATTCTGGGTAATGTTAATAGTTACACTTATTGAACTTGCCATTGGTGCCTTTGCCGATATGGGCGAAATAAATAAAGAATACACATTTATATTCTTTACCTTAGTTAAGGCATTCTTTATCGTTTGGGTGTTTATGCACCTTGGTAATGAAAAGCAAGCCCTAAAGTATGTTATAATAGTGCCCTATACCTTGTTTATATTCTACCTTGCATTTATGGCCATTACCGAAGGCACATACTCTAGCGTGGTAAGGAAGATAGCACAGGCGGTTCTCCTTCATCAGTAAGGTGAAAAAGGCGCTAATACTATTATTCATATTAATATTTCCTTCTGCAATTTATGTCATCCTTACAGTAGGTAAGGAAAGAACGTTTGTATTATTGCCTTACTACGGCCCTAAGCAACCCATTAACATTACTGTTAATGGTAAGTTAAAGCATGATACAGTTTATTATCATATTCCTGATTTTAAATTCAATAACCAGAATGGGAATTTAATATTAGGCGAGTCATTGAAAGGCAAGGTTTGGGTGGCTTGTTTTGTTCACTTGGCAGATAAAAACATTAGCCCTTCTATGGCTATTCTAATGAATAGGGTAGAGGAAAGAACAAACCTGGATACTTCCATAAGACTTGTTACATTTGCCCTTGATTCAGAAAGCTCAAAAAGTATGCAAGACTATGCCGCTATGGTGCACGCCGGACAAAAACGCATCTTTCTGAGCGGGAATGCGCAAGCAATGAATCAATATGCAATAGAAGGCTTTTACAAGCCGGTTGATTCATCTTATGCTAAGGGCTTCATTCATTTCTTCCTGATAGATAAAGATGGTTCTATACGCGGAATTTATAATGCACTTAGGATAAAAGATACCGATAAGCTGATAGATGAGATTAGTATGCTGGAGGCCTTCTATTATATAAAGAAGGAAACAAAAGATGAAAAGGAAAGAGATAAAGACGAAGCTATTTAAAACCAATATATTATGAGCGACAAAGCAGTATTCCGAATTATTTTGATCATTACCATTGCAGTGCCCGCAGTAGTACTTGGTCTTTACCTTATGCCTAAACCCGATTCGGTTCCGGCACTTATTACCCACTGCCCCTTGCTTAATGCATTCCTTAATGGGACATGCACAGTGCTC